>JAISTX010000056.1 GCA_031272365.1 Eubacteriales Family XIII. Incertae Sedis bacterium | reverse complement strand
TACCGATTTTGCATCGAGTTCGCGAGCGGGAGCACAATCCGCGAACTCGATGCAAAATCCGCAGGAAATCCGGCCCCAGCACGACCGATTTTCAATCGAGTACGCGGATTGGCGTACTGGCCCGCGAACTCGATGCAAAATCGGGGGCGGCGTGGATTCCGGCCGCCTGCTCGCTGCTTGGGACCGCGTGAGGCCGCATGGCCCGCAGCCGAAGCTGCATATTGAATAGGTTTTCCGTAGAAAATGGGCATAGCATTGCACACGGGACAATGATGGGGAGGCCCCGGACTGTCACGCACGCCGCCGGCGCAGCCAGACGAGGAGGCCGATGGCCAGCAGCGCGAGCGGGGCCACGGCGGTGTAGGTGCCGCCCACGACCAGCGCGACCGCGCGCGGCACGGTGAGCGCGGAGATGGTGTAGTCCTTTGCAGGGATGACGACCGCAGCCCCGTCGCCAGCGAGGTCGACGAAGTTGGAGAGGATGTCCGCGAGCAGCGCCGCGTTCGCGCCCGACACCATCCCGTCCACCTCATCGGTGAGGATCATGTCGCTGCCAAGCACCACGAGCTGGGAGAGGACCCCGGCGTCGATGGTGATTTCGGCCACCACCCCGATGTCGAACGGGCCTTCGGCGTCTCCTTCCTCGTAGTCGAGCGTCGTCGCCCGCATGGCGTTCGGCTTGGCGTACGAGGAGGCCGTGCTCGAGAGCAGCGTATAGTACGCCACCCCGTCCGGCGCCTCCGCCGCGTGCGTGGCGCCCCTCGACAGCGGCGCGAGCACGTAGGATTGGCCCAGGGAGGTGAGGTAGCCATCCGTGCCGATTTCGGGCAGCAGGTACATAGGCTCTTGATAATAATACCCGATATCGCCCTCGATCACGATGCCGGGCGCTATGGCCAGGCCGTACGCGCCCAGAAGCGCCTCCAGGTTCGGCAGGTCGTCCGGCGCCGAGTAGTTGAAGGTGACGATCACGTTCCCGCCGCGCTCCAGGTACGCCGCGACCTTCTCCGCGTCGTCCTTGGAGAGGTCCACCGTCGGGCCGTTGATGAGCACGGCGCGCGCGTCGTCCGGCACCGCGTCCTCCTTGAGCAGAGTAAGCTGCGCCGCCTCGAAGTTTGCCTTCTCCACCGTCCCGGCGAACCCTGCGGGCAGCGCGGCCTCGCCGTGCCCCGTGAGCTCGTAGAATTTCGGCCGCTCCTCGCTTGTCACGTACTGGAGGGCGCTCACGATCTGCCCTTCCGCGTCGTAGCCCGTGACCGTCGACTCGTACGTCGTGTAGTCGAATTCGGAGACATAGAGCGCGCTGTAGTCGACCACGCGCGAGATTTCGCCGCAGACGACGATCAGGCTGCCGTCCGCAACCGCGCTGTCCGAGTAGGTTTGGTAGAACGTCGGGCTGACGAGCGGGTCGTGGTATTCCACCGAGATGCGCCCGGACGCTTCCTCGAAGTCCTTCAGGGTCGAGCCTACGGTCACGTCCGCAGTCTCCTCGGCCGCGATCACGTGGATCGTGACGTCCTTCTCCAGCCCCGACAGGTAGCCTTTCGTCTCGTCCGTGAGCGTATAGATCTTCCCGGCCGTGACGTCCAAGGACTGCGCCGACGCCGGCAGCGCCGCGGCGAGCAGGTTGACGCCGACGGCGGCGCCCACGGCCACGGCGATCAGGCCCGTGGAGAACACGCCCGCCCGAAGCGTGAGGACGCCCTTATCCCAACGGCGCTTCTGGACCGCCTGCGTCGCGAAAAACAGGAACAGGGCCGCCACGGAAACGTAGTACAGGGCGCCCGTCAAAGACAACGCCCCTGCGAAGAACGAGTCCAGCGGTGTCATCAGGTCGTAGCAGGAGAGGATCTTCGTCAGCACATTCCCCGAGGTCGAGATGAGCTGCGTGATGCCGCCCATCAGATACCCGACGAAGAGGAAGCCGAAGGTGAGCACGGCGGCGATGAGCTGGCTTTCCGTGAGCGAAGAGGCAAAGACCCCGACGGCGATGCCGCAGAGCCCGAAGAGCCAGAAGCCGAGGACCGCCACGTAGTTTTCCTCCAGCGGCGTCTCCCCGAAGAGGTTCATGACGGCCGGCGCGACGCAGAGCGAGGCCATGCTGATCGTGTGGACGGCCGCGCAGCCGATGTATTTGGCGGCGACGACCTTCCCGGCCGGGACCGGGGAGGTGAGCAGCAGCTGGTCCGTCCGGCTGCGCCGCTCCTCCGCGAGCGTGCGCATCGTCAGGACCGGCACCGTGATCAGCCCGAGCAGCAACACGGACCCGAGCGAGCTCGCCATGTACGGCTCGCCGTAGCTCATGTTGATGGCGAAGAAAAACAGGCCGTAGAGCGCCATGCCCGCCGCGATGTAGAGCCAGCCCGTGATCGTCCGGAAATGGGAGAGGAATTCCCGCTTGATGATGGCCTTCATGACGCGCCGCCCCCCTCCTGCGACACCAGCTCGATGAAGATGTCCTCGAGCGACTTGCCCGTGCCCCCAAACTCCAGCACCCCGATTTTTTTGCGGACAAGCTTCGCCAGGATGGCCTCCCGGGCGTCGCCCGTTTCTTTCGCGCGGAACGTCAGCAGGCAGGTGCCCGCCCCGTCCCCCGGCCGGCGCCCGATGGATGTGGCGTCCACCTCCCGGACACGGGACAGCGCGTCCGCCGCGTCCTGGCCGTCGCCGCGCACGACGAGCCGCATCTCCTGCCGGCCGCCGCCGGCGCCCCGGATCAGGTTTTCCGTCGTGTCGCTCGCAGCCAGCCGCCCGCCCGCGAGGATGAAGATATAGTCGCAAGTCTCGCGGATCTCCGGCAGGATATGCGAGCTCAGGATCACCGTGTGCTCCCCCCCGAGCGCCCGGATCAGCTCGCGCACCTCGATGATCTGCGCCGGGTCCAAGCCGATCGTGGGCTCGTCGAAGATGAGGAATTCCGGGTAGCCGATGATCGCCTGCGCGAGCCCGACCCGTTGCCGGTAGCCCTTCGACAGGTTGCGGATGAGCCGGTCCCGCACGTCGAAAACCCGCGTCCGGTCCATCACCTCGTCGACATGGTCCATGAGGCCGCGCTTGCCCACGCCCTTCAGCGCCGCTACGAAATCGAGGTATTCCGCCACCTTCATGTCCGTGTAGAGCGGCGGCGTTTCCGGCAGATACCCGATGCAGCGCTTGGCCGCCTCCGGCTTTTTCCGGATATCAAAGCCGCCGACCTCCACCGTCCCGGCTGTCGCGCCCAGATAGCCCGTGATGATGTTCATCGTCGTGGACTTCCCCGCCCCGTTCGGCCCGAGCAACCCATAGATGCGCCCCGGCTCGATCGTCAGGGACAGGTCGTCCACGGCCACAAGGTCGCCGTATTTTTTCGTTAGATGCTTTACCTCAATCATGCAGCCCTCTGCTTTCCATCGCAAACAGACCCGATTTTACCACATATTTCTTAAAGGAAAGTTAGGCGGGCATGTCCCAGCTCCCCGTGTACGGCGGGGGGACCGAGAAGATCTCGATGTCGCTCTTTGCGAAATTGCGCGCGTCCCACTCCCTGGGCTGCGTGAAATATGCGTCGTAGTTTTCCTCCGTCGGGTCGATGAACGGCTGCGCCCACCAGCTGATCGTCTCCGCGCTCACCGCGAAGCCCGTCGGGTTGGCGACCGCGTCGCTCTGGTAGGCATGCCGCATCTCGTGGATCACCGTGTGGAAAAGCCCCTGCTCGGAGAGGTGCTTCGTGTTCAGCGTCAGGATATGCGAAGAGGCGTTGTAGTAGCCGGCGATGTTTTCGGCCTCGTCCGCGAAGACGAGCCCGACGGCCGACGTGCTCAGGGCCGCGTCCACCTCCGAATAGAACGCCGTGAGGTTTTGCGTGCGCTCGTCGTCGGACAGGCTGCCCCACTCCGCGTACCCGAACCGCGGGTCCTCCAGCAACGCGAAGATGTCCGCCTGCAGCTTCAAGTCGTACGCCTTCTCGACCATCCGGTCGCCGTCGTCGTCGAGGCTGTCCATGAGCGCGCGCGCCACGCGCACGTCCGCGAGCAGTTCGTTGCCCATGGCCTCCATCGCGTCGCGGATCTCCTCCTCCTGCTCCTCCGGCGTCTCGTACTCCTGCTTGCCCTCGAGCGAATACTGGAGGTCGGCCGATCCGCCGGACGCGCCCGCCGAAGCCCCCGTGGCTTCCGCCGCCGGCGCCGCCGCGCCGCCATCTGGCCCCGCGCAGCCCGGGGCCGCCAGCGCCAGCAGCGCGATCAGGGCGATCCAGATATATGCAAGGTTCCTACGCATCGTTCATCACTTCCCGTATCCGATGCCACGCTTCGTCCCATTCAAACCGCTCGCCGCCGGAGAGCACCGCCAGCTCCCCTGCCGCGCTTAGATCCGCATCGTCCCCGCCGGCCACCGCCGTATAGACCGGGATGCCCAGCCCTTCCGCGATCCGCGCGATGCCGGCCGCGTCCACCGCCGTTTCGCCCGCCGTCAGGAAAAACACCATCGGCTTCACGCCCGGGTCCTCCGCCCGCAGCGCCTCGATCTCGGCCAGCGCCGCGATCAGGGCGTCCGAGGACTCCTCCGCGCCCCCGGGGGCAAGCGCCTGCGTGCCCATCGAGAATTGGAGCGGCGCAGCGCCCGCAAACAGCCCGGCCGGCACCTCGATGCCTACCCCGTCCGTGACCGTCACCAGCCCCGCGTAGCTGTTCTCCGGGATGAACCGCTGCGCCCGGGAGATCGTGTCCTTGAGCGCCGCCGCCGCGTCGCCGCCCGCCCCGCCGGCGTCCGCCACGAAGACCGCGCACACCTTGCCCGTATGGGCGTCCGCCTCATCCCAGAGCGCCTGTGCCGCCACCAGCTGCGCCCCGTCCAGGCCGGGGTCCTGCTCCGTGAATGCCAGGTTCGCGTTGAACCCGCACGCCGTCGCCTGCGCCTGCGCCTCGTCCGTGAGGCAGTGCTCCTTGAACAGTTCCAGTGCCGCGCGCTCCGCCTCGCCCGTCCCCGAGAACACATACAGCGGGTTGTCGTGCCGCACGCCCATCGGCGTGAAGACGAAGTCCTGCATGGAGTCCACGTCCGCGTACGCCTGGCACTCCATCGCCGCCGCCGTGACGCCGCCCGTCATGTTCGTGACCATCTGCTCCGTCGTCGACGTGACGGATGGGATGTTCGCTTCGAAGGCCGCAAACCCCTCCCTCGCCTTGTCCGAAACGGGGTCCTCCGGGTCGATCGCCAGCAGGAGCTGGGTCAGGAGGTTGAGCCCCGTGCTCGACACGTGCGGGCTCGTGTAGCCGAACGCCAGATCCCCCGCCGTGACCGCCTCTACGATCGTCTCCGCCGTGACCTCCCCGTATTGATCCATAAATTGATTGTAGGACTCTGGGTCCATGATGATGCCGGCCGTATTGCCGCAAAGCCTGCCGCACACCTCCTCGATCCCGGCCCCCGGCGCTTCCTCGCGGATGATCTCCGCCCAGAGCCGGTTCGACGGCGTGAACGCGTCCGGTACGTAAGCGCCCGTCTTGATGTAGTCCGTCGCGAGCCCGGACGTGACTGGGCGCACGGACACGGACACGGTCTTCCCGTCCACCACAAGGCCCTTGGCGTTGAACTGCTCGGCCATGTCGTTGAGCCAGCCGTTGTTGCCCGTGCCGGCCTTCTCCGTCGAGGAGAAAATCTCCACGTCGATCTCCCCCGCGCCCTCCACGGAGAGCGGGTAGGTGTCGATCCCGGGCAGCGGGCAGCCGCCCTCGGCCTCCGCCAGATTGATCGCGGGCTGGGATATGGCGATCTCCGCCGCCGCCAAACGCTCCGCGAGGAGCGCCGCCGCCGCCTCGCGCGTAAGCGCGCCCGAAGAGCCCCCCGCCTGCGTGGACGCACCGGAAGCACAGCCGGCAAGCAGAACGACCCCTGCCAGCAAAGCCCCGGCGATTCGCAAACGATTCAATCCACGCAACTTACAACCCCGCGATGAATTTGTACAACTGTAATAATTCTACCACACATCGGTATGATAAAATAACGTATGGAGAAAAAACTTGATGTCCGGAAATTGATCATCCTCGTATTCCTGCTCGCGTCGCTTTTGGCGTTTGTCCTTCTGGTGGTGCTCCCGTTCGTGGAGGAGCATACGCCTTCGAAGGAGGGCGCGGACCTCTACGACTACTTCGGGGTTTCGCCCGGCCAATCCGATGTCGCCTTCGTCATGCTGGGCGACCTCCTGCTCCAGGAGCAGGCGCGCATCGTGGACGGCGTGAGCTATATGGACGTCAAGACGGTGAAAATCATGTTCAACGACTGCTTTTACGCGGCTCCGGACGGCGGCCCCCTGCTGCTCACGACAGCCGAAGAGGTCGTGCGCGCCGAAGAAGGGGAGCGCGGCTACACGCGCCACGCGGAGGCGTTCGGCCCGGACAGCCCTGCGGCGGAGGCCGTAGACACGGACTACGCGCCCTACCGCGTCATCGACGGCGAGCCCTACGTCGCGCTCGACTACGTGCAGAACTTCGCAAACTTCGACCTCCAGGTCTACGAGGCCCCGTGGCGCGTGCGGATCGAGCGGGGCGGGCGGACCGTGACGGCCGCAACCGTCGTGAAGAGCACGCAGATCCGCATAGAGGGCAACCGGAGCAGCCCCCTCCTGCGCGAACTGGAAACCGGGGAGCGCGTGACGGTGCTCGAGGAATTCCCGGCCTGGACACGCGTGCGGACGGCGGACATGCTCGTCGGCTATGTGCTGAAGGGCAACCTTTCGGAGCCAGCGGAAACGGAGCTGGAGCCCGTCACGGGCTACACGCCGCCCCCCTACACCAACCTCACGCGGGACGGGCGGATCTGCCTTGTCTGGCACCAGGTCACCGTATACGACGCAAACCAATACCTGTTCGAGATGCTCGACGAAAAAAACGCCTCCCCCGTCAACGTCGTGTCCCCGACGTGGTTCCACATCACCGACGCGTCCGGCGCCCTCGACAGCATCGCCTCGAAGGACTACGTGGAGCAGTGCCACGCGCGCGGCATCGAGGTCTGGGCGCTCGTGGACGATTTTGCCAATGAGCTCGACCGCCACGCCCTGCTCGCGGTCACGGAAAACCGCCACACCCTCATCAAAGGCCTCATCAGCGCGGCGGCGGAATGCGGCTTCGACGGGATCAACATCGACTTCGAGCTGCTCCCGACCGATGACGGCGAGCATTTCTCCCAGTTCCTGCGCGAGATGTCCGTCGCGTGCCGCCAGGCGGGGCTCGTGCTCTCCGTCGACAACTACGTCCCGCGCGCCCATTCGATGCACTACAACCGGACGCTGCAAGGGGAGGTCTGCGACTACGTGATCATCATGGGCTACGACGAGCACTACGACTCGCACATCGGCATCGGCTCGGTCGCGTCCATCGGGTTCGTGCGCAGCGGCATCCGCAAGACGCTGCTCGAGGTGCCGCCCGAGAAGACGATCAACGGCGTGCCCTTCTACACGCGCGTCTGGGTGACGTACAAGAACGGGGCGACGGACTCGACCGCCATCGGCCAGAAATCGCAGGCGGAATGGGTCGAGAAGCGCGAGCTGACGCCCGAATGGGATGAAAGGACCGGCCAAAACTACGTGGAATACGAGGACGGCGGCAACAAATGGCAGATATGGCTCGAGGACGCCGACTCCATGGCGGCGCGCGCGGAGATGATGGACGGCTTCGGGATCGGCGGCGTCGCCGGCTGGCGGCTCGGCCTCGAATCGGCGGAAGTCTGGCCTATCCTCGGCGATTTTTGCGCGGGCTGACGCCGAGCGTGAAGCAGATGCCCGCCAAAAGGACGATCAAGGCGATGATCATCACCAGGCAATGAAAAAAGAAACCGTCCGGCAGGATGAGGATCACGGGATCCGCAAGGCTGTCGAAAACCCAGAAATCGTTGTCGAAAAACACCCCGTGCAGGACCGTGAACGCCCGGTCCCAACCCGCGACGGCCAAGAGCACGCCCACGGCGCCGGGGACGGCGACCGCGAGCACTGCGCCGAGCGCAAGGAATTTCCTGCGCCCCGCCCGCAAAAGCCGGCCGCCGAGCAGGACCAGCCCCGCCGCGCCTATGATCAGCAGCGCGAAGAACACGTCGAAGATCTGCTTGACCTCCTCGAAATGGATGCGCCCGCTCTCCGACATCGGGAGCGACGGGAAGACGAGATCGCCCTGCTGGAAGGGGCGGTTGTAGTCGATCAAGGCGTCGTAGTTGGCCCGGACGTCCGCCTCCGTCATCCCGGCGCTTGCGGCGATGGACATCGCCTCCATGTCGTGGTAGTAGAGCGGCCGGAAATGCACCGTCACCGTGACCGCGAGGCCCAGGATGAGGGCGGCGGCGAAGATTGCGCAAAGCACGCTGCCGGGGGTGAACCATCTGTCTTTCATGAGAGTATAATACCATAGGTATGTTTGCAAAGAAGCTCAGTAACCGGATATTGTTTTTCGTCACCCTGAACGCCGTCCTCTACGGGGTCTTTACGTACCTCAATGTGCGGGATATGTACGGGTTTGTGGCCGACGTGCTGAAATACGCGAGCATCGCCTCCTGTTTCGTGCTCTCGCTGCTTGCCCACGAGCGGCCCTGGCGGGACCGGGACGCGAAGCTGCAGATTGTCTGCTTCCTGTTCACGCTCGGCGCGGATTTCGCCCTGCTGTTCACCGACCGGTTTGCGCTCGGCGTGACGATTTTCTTCGGGGCGCACCTGACGGCCCTCCTGCGGTACGCGCCAAGGCCGCTCTTCCTCGTCGGCCTGGCCATCAGCGCCTACCATATCGCGTGCGCCTATGCGCTGCCAATGCTCTACCCTGCGGACATCCCGCAGGCCGACGTCCTGTGCGTCGGCTACGGCATCCTGATTTTCCTCGTCACCGCCGCCGCCTTCCGCTGCAAGCAGCCCAAGGCCAACAACGCCCTCTCCCGCCTCGGCATGTGCCTGTTCATCGCATGCGACGTCCATGTCGCGCTGTACAACAACCTGCCGCCGGACGCACCCTACCTCAGGACAGCCTTCCTGCTCATGTGGGTGTTTTACCTGCCCGCGCAGACGATGCTGTCCCTCAGCGCCGCCCGCATCACCCGCCCGAAGCGCATGCGGAAAAATTCCATGGCTTAGGCCGCCTGCGGTATGGTATAATCCCCGCATGGAGAAAATCTTCGACCTTTTTGATAGCTTTCCGCCGGAACTCGCCGCGTTCTTCATTTCGATGTTCCCCATCGCAGAGCTGCGGGGCGGGCTGATCTATTCCGCCATCGTCGGCATCCCGCTCATCAAGGCGTTCCCCATCTGCTTCGCGGGCAACATCCTCCCGATCCCCTTCATCCTGCTCTTCCTGCGGCAGATTTTCCGATGGCTCGAGAAGTTCCGCTGGACGGCAAAAATCGTGCGCAAGCTCGAGGAGAAGGCGCGCCGGGGAGGGGAAAAAGTGAAAAAATACGAGCTGCTCGGGCTCTTCGCCTTCGTGGCGATCCCTGCCCCGGGCACCGGCGCATGGACAGGCGCGCTGATCGCCGTCATACTCGACATGCAGATCAAACGCGCCCTGCCCATCATCGCCCTCGGGATTCTCACGGCAGGCGTCATCATGTCGGTGATCACCTACTTCATCCCGGGGCTCTTCTACTGATTCAAACCGCTACAGCCACTTGTCGACTTCCGTGAGCACCTCGTCGAATATGGCCAGCTGCTCGCGCATCTCCGCCTCCGTGATGATGAGGGGCGGCGCGATCATGAAGCCGCTGAGGTGCGTGTAGGTCCAGAAGCCTTTGTCCTTGAGCAGCCCGGCGACCTTCGCCACCTGTGCGGCGTCCAAGCGCTCCTTCGTCTTCCGGTTTTTCACGAGCTCGACCTGCGCGAAGAGGCCGATGTAGCGCGCCTGGCCGATGCATTTGTGCTTCTTCGTCTGCTTGTCGAGGAGCTCCCCGAGCAGCTTCCCGAGCGTCTTCACGTTTTTCTGGATGCGGAGCCGCTTGTACTCATCCAAGGCGGCGCAGCAGGTCGCGCAGCCCATCGGGTGCGCCGAATAGGTCAGCCCGTTCCACAGTTTGTGGTCGTCGAAGAATGCCGCGATCTCCTTCTTGACGATGACGCCGCCGAGCGGCACGTAGCCGCAAGTGGAGCCTTTCGCGAACGTGATGATGTCCGGCTTGACGTCAAACTGCTGGAACGCGAACGGCGTCCCCGTGCGGAAGAACCCGGCCATGACCTCGTCGCAGACGAGCAGGATGCCGTGCTTCTCGCAGATCGCCTTCATGCCCTTCAGGTAGCCCCTCGGCGGCGCGATCACGCCGTTGGAGCCGACGACCGTCTCCACGAAGACGCCCGCGATGAGGTCCGGCCCCTCCTTCTCGACGGCTTCCTCGAACAGGCCGAGGTAATAGTCCGTGACGTCCGCCTCGTTCTTGAAGCTTACCTGCTTCGGCGCGCGGTACGGGTAAGGCCCGTCGAAATGGAAGAAGCCTGGCACGCCCGGCTCGGCCGGGAAGCGCCGCTCCTCGCCCGTGAGGGACGAGGCGCCGAACGTCGAGCCGTGATAGGAGTTGTACATCGAGAGGAATTTCCAGCGCCCCGTGTACTGCTTGCAGATCCGCAGCGCGTTTTCGTTGGACTCCGCGCCCGCGTTCGTGAACAGGACCTTCCCGCCCTCGAAAGCGGGGCCCGCAAACTCGACGAGCCGCTGCGCGGCTTCCGAGCGCACGTCAATCGCGAACGCCGGCCCGATGAACGCCATCTTCTCGGCCTGGTCCTTGATCGCCTGGATGAGCGCCTTGTTGCCATGGCCAAGGTTGGAGTTTACGAGCTGCGAGCTCATGTCGGCGTAGCGGTTGCCCGCGTCGTCCCAAAAATAGATGCCCTCGGCCTTCGTGATGACCATCGGCTTGAGCGCCCCCTGGACCGACCAGGAATGCAGATTGTACTTCTTGCTTGTTTCTTGAATATTGCTCACGGTATATCCCCCTTCCTCTACTTGAATGCGTTTCGGATTTTGTCGCTGAAGAGCTCCTCATCCTTCGGCTGCCAGCTGGGGATCGCCCGGCTCACGTAGGTGAAGTTGAGCAGATCCTTCCACGTCGCGTTGTGGGAGATGCTGTTGTGCCCCCACGTGCCGCAGCCCAGCGTCATCGACACGGGGTAACCGCAGGTCCAGCTGCCGCTGTTCGTCAGCGACTGCGGCTGATTGACGACGACTTTCGTGACAGGGATCAGCTCGCCGAGCTTCGTAACGCGCTCGTCGATCTTCGTATGGATGGAGATCGAATGGCCCAAGCCCTGGTAGTTTAGAATGCACAGCATCTTTTCGACCGCGTCGTCGAAATCCTTGGCCTTGCGGACGCCCGCGACCGGGGACAGCTTCTCGCCCGTGAACGGGAACTCGTTGCCGTAGCCGCCGTTCTCCTCGACGAGGAGGAGCATCGTGCCCTCCGGCACATCAATGCCGGCCAGCTTCGCGATCTCAGCCGCCGGGCGCGCGACGATGTCGCGGGACAGATCGTGGTTGGCGGGGGACGCCGGCCACATGGTCTTCAGGAGCTTCTCCTTTTCGGGCGTGCCCTCCTTGATGAGCACCGCGCCGACCTTGGCCATCTCCTCGGCCCATTTGTCGTATACCGACTCGAAGACGATGATGTTGTTTTCCGTGGAGCACGACGTCGCGTGGTCGAAGGTCTTCGAGCGCAGCAGCATGTCCGCCGCCTGCGGCAGGTCCGCCGTCTCGTCGACGATGCACACGACGTTGCCCGTGCCGACGCCGATCGCCGGGTTCCCGGACGAATAGGCTTGGCGCACCATCGCGGTGCCGCCCGTCGCCAGGATGAAATCCGACTGGGCCATGAGCTCCTGGCTCGCCTCGATGGAGACGTACTCGGGCGCGATCGCCTGGACGAGGTCCTCGGGCGCGCCGAATTTTGCCAGCACGGCGCGGATCGCGTCCACGACCTCCTGGTTCACCATTTTTGCGCGCGGGTGCGGCGCGACGATGATCGCGTTGCGCGTCTTGATCGCCATGAGGGATTTCACCACCGGCGTCGCCTCGCCGTTCGTGACGGGGATGATGCCGCCGATGACGCCCATCGGCTTCGCGTACGTATCGATGCCCGTCTCCTTGTTGCTGTCGACAAGGCCGACGGATTTTTTGCCCTTCATCTGCGCCCAGCTGCCCTTGACCTTGCTGTACATCTTGGCCTGCTTGTGCGCAGGAATGCCCATATTCGATTCCGCAGCGAGCTTTTCGCCAAACCCGAGCGCCACTTCCGGGATGGTCAAGGCATAAGCCACCGCCTCACAAAGCTCGTCGACGCGCTCCTGCGAGTACCCCTCGGCAATCTTTTGCGCCGCCCGCGCTTTTTCCACAAGCCCGGCGACATAACCCTTATAATCAAGATCTGCCATTGTATTGATTTCTCCTTTCTATACGGTGAATACCATTTGTTCCACATTTTATGATATCACGCCGCCGCCGCAAGGAAAAGAGCCAGCGGAATAGTCGAAATCTTTACACAATGACAGCCGCGCCTTTGCCGCGCGCCCTACTGCAGGTAGCGGAACACCCCCTTCACGACCCCGAGGATCTGCACGTCCTTCACGATGATCGGGCTGTACGCCGCGTTCTCCGGCTGCAGCCGGACCTGGCCGTCTTCCTTGTAATAGGTCTTCACCGTCGCCTCGGACTCGAAGCCCTGGATCATCGCCACGACGATCTCGCCGTTGCTCGCGACCTTCTGCTCCCGCACGAGGATCTTGTCCCCGTCCAGGATGCCCGCCTCGACCATGCTGTCGCCGCGGACGGTCAGCATGAAATTGTCGCCGCGCACATACTCGACCGGCACGGGGAAGTAGCTCTCGATGTTTTCCTGCGCGAGCACGGGCGACCCCGCCGCGATATGGCCCACGAGGGGGATGTCCACGATGTCATCGCGCTGCAGGTCGGTGTTGCTGCCGGGCGTCCGCTTGATCTTGTCCATGAAAGAGATCGCCCTGGGCTTCGCGGGGTCCTTTTTGATATACCCCTTCATCTCCAGCCTCGCGATATCCTTGTGGACCGTCGAGGTCGAACGGATATTCAGCGCGGTGCAAATCTCGCGCACCGTCGGCGGATAGCCCTTCTTCTGCGTCTCCCGCTTCATAAAGTCGTAGATTTTCTGTTCTCTTGGTTTCAGTACTTCCATAAATACGCACCTCCTGCGAACATATTATCATGCCCGGCCCAAAAAGTAAACAGTCGTTTGCATTTTTTTCGAGGGAATGCGAACAAATATTTATTTACATTATTGACATTTTTTTCTATGGTATTATATTGACAATATCCCATTTTATGGTATACTACCCCATAGCAAACCGTACCGAAGGGGGGAATCAACGGATGATGACAAAGACGCAGATACTGAAAACGATGACGGGGGCGCTGATCCTTTTGATCGCGATCGCGCTGCTCGTCTTCTGGGAGGCGCAGGGGCGCGAGATCTTCCTCATGGACGAGGTGCTCGTCGCGAAGGAGCAGATCCAGCCAGGGGATGCCGTCGCGGGCGACCTCTTCCGCGCGGTGCGCGTGCCGAAGGACGCCGTCGTGGAAGGCGACGTGCCGCCGGGCGAAGCGGGCGGCCTCGCCGGCATGGTCGCGGACAGCCTGATCCTCAAAGGCGCGCAGCTTTCACGGAAGCAGCTGAAAAGCGCGGACGCCGCGCCCGCCCCCGAGACGTCGTGCTTCGTCGTAAAAAACGACTGGATCGAAATGTGCACAAGCTCGCTGCGGCGCGGGGACACGGTCGACATCCTGTCCCATGACGGCAGGACGGACTTCGGGCAGTTCCAGGTCGCCTTCGTGAAGGACAGCGAGGGGCGCGAGGTCACCGACGCCCAGGCCACGATCCGCGCGTTCACCGACCCCGACGAGGGGCGCGCCAACGCCTCTTCCCCCATCCACCACATCGAAGTCCGGTGCGAATGGCCCGCGTACAAGGCCGTCAAAGATTATTGCGAAAAGAGCGGCGCGGGCGTCCTGATCATCCGGAGGGAGCAGGCATGACGGCGGCACAGGCAGCCAGCGCGCCCGCGCCGATGGCCTTCGCAGACGTCTGCCGCGCCGTGGAGCCGCTGCTCCCGGCGGAGCCGGAGGCGCAGAAGCGCGCGATCATCGGCTACCCCGACGCCGTGGAGCGGTTCAAGGGCGAGATCGCAAACATCCTCGACGCGCAGGGGCTCCGGGGCACGTTCGCCGTCCCGCCCTGGTACGAGACCGAGGAGGAGGCCGTGTTCGAGGAGGTCTGGGGCAAGGCGGGCCTCGCCGAGTGGTGGAAGCCGCCTTACGACGCCTCGCCGAGCGCGAAGGTCATCGGCGACGACGTGTACTTCCTCGTGGACGGGCGCATGCAGAAAATGCCGCAGCGCATCCCGGCCCACCGCCGGCAGCAGCTCATCCGCGCCATCCTGCTGCGCACGCCCGGCGAGCGCCTCGACCGCGACTTCCACGAGGTCTATCTGCTCGACGGCTGCCGCGTGACCGTGTTCAAGGGCGCGCTCGCGAAGGCCGGCCGCGACGTCATCATCTTCCGGCGCTACATCGTGCCCGAGTACACCTTCGCGGAGCAGGCACAGCGCGGCACGATCCCCGCCGAGGCCATCCCGCTGTTCGAGGCGATGGTGCGCGTCGGCTACAACGTCGTGTTCTGCGGCAGCGTCCGCTCGGCGAAGACCACCTTCCTCTCGACGTGGCAGCGGCTCGAAGACCCCGCGCTCGAGGGCGTCATGGTCGAGACCGACCCCGAGATCCCGCTCCACCGGCTCATGCCCGGCGCGCCCATCGTCCAGCTCGTCTGCGACGGCGAGCGCCTCGCCCACGTCTCCCGCAACCTCCTGCGCAGCGACGCCGACTACTTCATCCTCGCCGAGGCCAGGGACGGCATCGCCCTGGACATGGCCGTGCGCGTCGCCCGCAAAGGCACGGGCCGCATGAAGATGACCTACCACACGCGCGACCCGCTCGCCTTCCCCGAGGACGCCGCCGTCGAGATCGTGCGCAGCCTCGGCGGCGACGTGCGCGAGACCGCCCTGCGCGTCGCGGGCAGCTTCGACTACCTCTTCCACTTCGCCTCCCTGCCGGGCGGCGCCAAGCGCCTGAAGGGGATCTACGAGATGGGCGTGCGCGCCGCCGGGCCGTCCGCGGAAAGGTCGTGGCACCTGCACGCAATCTGCCGGCACGACCAGGCCCGGGACGCCTGGATATGGAATAACAATATCTCGCCGGACAAGCGCCTGCGCGGGGAGGAGGGCGACCCCGCCGCCTTCGCCGCCTTCGCGTCCACGCTCGCCGCGCTCGCCGCGCCGCAGCCGGAGGCCCGCCCATGACCTCGCCCCTCGCCCTGCTGAACCGGGAGATGCTCCTTCCTCTCATCTCCGCCCTGCTCTACCTGCTGCTGCTCACGGGCCTGCTGCTGGTCCTGCGCGGCCGCCTCGCCGCCGCACTGGACCTCCTGCGCGCGCGCCGCCGCCTCCGCCCGGACCGCGCCCCCGGCGCCAGCCCGGACGCCGCCCTCTTCGCGCACCTGGACCGCCTCCTCGCGGTCTCGCTGAAGGGGAAGCTCTCCCCGACCGCCTTCCTCGTGCTGAGCACCGTCCTGTTCTTCACCTGCTTCATCTGCTCCGCGGCCTCCCTCCCCATAGGCGCCTCCCTCGTGACCGGCTTCGCCTTCTCCGGGATGCCCTACCTCTACCTGCGCATGCGCCTCGAGCGCCTGCGCCGCGCCGGCAGCTTCGAGGGCGAGAAGCTCCTCTCCGCCTTCCTGACCAACTACCTCGTCACGGGCGGCAACATCTACGCCACCATCGAGCGCGTCCTCGCCTGCTGCCCGCACCTGCCCGTCACGTCCGCCCTGCTCCGCCCCCTCCTCCTCACCCTGCGCAGCACCGGCGACCCCGACCGCGTCCGGGAAGCCGTCCGCCGCTTCGCCTTCGGCGTCGGCACCTCCTGGAGCGGCATGCTCGCCCACATCATCGCCTCCGCCGCCACCCACGGCGCCGACATGACCTGCGCCATCGAAGACCTCCTCGCCCAGCTCCGCGAGGCCCGCGTCCTCGCCGAGGAGCGCAAACGCATCAACGGCGAATCCGTCCGCATGGCCGCCTGGCTCACGCCCGGCCTCTACGCCGGCTCCGTCCTCTGCGGCACCGCCTGGATGGGCCTGACCCCCGCGCGCTTCCTGCACAACCAATTCCTCACCGCGGGCGGCTTCGCCTTCTTCTCCGTCGGCCTCTTCCTCTTCCTGCTCAACCGCGTCCTGCTCGAGGCCCTCACGAACCGGAAGCTCGACTATTAGCACTTTATGTAGAAAGGAAATGCACATGCAACTACAGACATTCGATTGGGCCGTCATGGTGGGCATCGGCGCCCTCGCGGGCACAGGCGCCCTCATCGTCTTCTTTACAATAACATCCGCCCGTGCCCGCCTCGTGAAAGGCCGCCGGCCGCTGCGCGTGCGGGAGCTCGTGCGCCACGCGTCCGGGGACCCCTCCCGCATCCGGGACGCCATAGGCCGCCCGGCCCTCCTCGCCAAGGAGGCCGTCGCGCGCATCCCGACTGCAAAGCGCAGGCAGCGCATGGAGCGCGAGCTCTTCGCCGCCCTCGGCGTCCTGCGCAACCACGCCAAGGCGGGCAGCGGCGCGAAGCTCACGGTCGACGCCATCCTCGAGGGCTTCGCGTCCCGGGACGGCGCGATGAAAGGCGTCTGGGCGTCCTGCCTGCGCCTGCTGCGCGTCGGGCGCGCCGAGGAAATCCCCGCGTACTTCGAGGCCGCCACGGGCGCCGGCCTCGCGCGCGACTTCATGATGCTCCTGCTCGAATGGGACCACCTCGCGCCCGAAAGGCTGACGGACACGATCTCCGCCTTCCAGGCGGCGATGAAGGAGTCCCGCACCACCCAGCTCATGCGGGCCAACGAGGTGCTCAGCGACATCATCTACCTGCCCGTCGTCACGGGCGTGCTCGTCGTCTTTATGAATTTTGTCTATGTCACGTATTTTGTCGAGCAGAAGGAGCTGCTCACGGAACTGTTTTTCTGAAAGGGGGAAACCAAATGAAATCCATGATCGTATTGCTCGCCACCGTCATCCTCGGCATCGCCATCGCGGCGATGGTCCTGAGCTTCCGGGACTCGGCCCAGGGCATGACCGACTCGGTCAAGTCCAAGCTCGAGACCCAGCTCGGCTTCGACACGATGCAGCCCATCACGCAGGACTGAGGGGGGCGCCATGAAACAGTTTATCGTCCTCATGGCGATGATCGCGCTCGGCGTTTTTCTCTATAGCTGCATCGCTGGGCCGGGGGATTCCGTCCAATCGGCCCTCGCCGCGCAGTGGAAGCAGGACCTCGCGCGCCACCCGTACGCCGCCGCCCTCCTGATCGGGGGTGGGGCCGCATGAAGCAGTTCATCGTCCTCGCCGCCGTCCTCCCGCTGCTCCTGCTCTTCTTCGCGCAGTCCCAGCTCGACCGCATGAACGACCGCCGCGTCTTCCTCGCCGAGCGCGCCGTGCACGCCTTCGAGGTGGAGGCCTGCGCCTATGGGGAAATGGACGTGGACGGCCTGCGCGCGCGCCTCGCCAAAATCTTCACGGCAGCACCGGCGGACGTCGCCATCGAGCTCACAGGCGGGGAAGGCGGGCAGGCATATTATTATTCGATCCGCGTGCCGATGGGGAAGCTCATGGCGGGCGGCGGCCTGCTCGGGCTCGACGAGGCGCAAAACAAAGGCGCCTTCACAGCCGAAGGCGAGATCATAGACCTCCCGGCCAGGGTAGAGGCCCTCGTAGAAGCCGCAAAGCCCCAGCCCGAAGACCCGCCCGGGGGTGGCGGCGATGACGAAACTATATCCTATACGCCTTGACCAGCGCGCCGGCTGGGAGCGGCGGGGTGCCTTCGGGGATTTCGCATAGGAGGTCGCAGCGCACGAAGGAGCTGATGTCGCCGCCGCCCTGCCCCTCGTTCTCCACGAACCAGGCCTTGCCGCCCTCGACCTCGAGGTAGCCGCGCACGACGCGCAGCCGGGGGTTTTCCTTTTTCTGCGCCTTCTTGAGGTAGACGTGGCATTCCTCCGGCATCACGTCCGTGCGGCCGGAGAGCTTGCGGACGTAGGGCAGGCCGACGCGCAGCAGGCCGAGGACCGCCGCGCCGGGGTTGCCGGACAGCGCCAGCACGAGCTTGCCGCCGAGCGTGTAGGCCAGGATCGAGCCGCCCGGCTTCATCTTCATCTTCCAGAACAGGATCTCGCCGCCGGCCTGCTCCGCCGCGCGCAGGGCGAAGTCGTAGTCGCCGACCGAGGCGCCGCCCGTCGTGATGACCATGTCCGCCGTGTGGAGCTCTTCGCGCACGTGCTCCGCGATCAGCACGTCGTCGTCCGCCACGACGCCGCCCTCCCGGAAGTCCGCCCCGAGGCCCGCGCAGAAGCCCTGCAGCGTGAACAGGCTGCTGTTGTAGATCATCCCCGGCGGCAGGGGCCGGCCGAGCTCCGCGAGCTCCGTCCCCGTGTTGACGACCGTGATCAGGGGCCGGCGGTACACGGGGACCTCGCGCATGCCCTGCGCCGCCATCAGCCCCATCGTCGCCGGCGTCACCACCGAGCCGCGCGCGGCCAGCACCGCCCCCGCGGCCACGTCCTCGCCCGCGCGCACGATGTTCGAGCCGGGTGTGGACGGGGCGGAGAGCGTCACCGCATCGTCCGTGAAAACCGTGTCCTCGAACTTCACGACCGCGTCCGCGCCGGCGGGGATCGCCGCGCCCGTCAGGATCTTCGCGGCAAAGCCGGGGCGGATGTCCGCCTTGGGCGTCTCCCCCGCCGGGATCTCCTGGTTGATCAGAAGCGTCACGGGCGACCCGGGCGTCGCGCCCGCCGTGTCCGCCGCCCGGAACGCGTACCCGTCGAACGGGCTGCGGTCGAACGGCGGGAACGGGATCCCCGCGACCACGTCGTCCGAAAACACCCGCCCGAGCGTATCCCCGATCGGCAGCGTCTCCTTGCCCAATTGTACAGAAAGTTCGAGGAGGATCCGTACCGCCTCCTCGACTTCAACATCCTTTCGCATCAAAATCCCACTCTCACTTAAAACTCCCCAAACCCGGATCGATCAAGAGCGTACACCCTGTAGCAGCTTGTACATCCTCTACAGTATACTCCTCGTGGACCTCTTTGAGAAGCAGCCCTTCCGGCGTCACCTCCATAACGGCCATTTCCGTGATGATCATGTCGACGACCCCCACGGCGGTGTACGGCAGCGTGCAATCCTTGAGGATCTTGTGCTTGCCCTTGTTGGTGTGCTGCATCGCGACGATGACCTTCTCCGCGCCGACGACCAGGTCCATCGCGCCCCCCATGCCCGGCACCATCTTCCCGGGGACGATCCAGTTGGCGATATTGCCCTTCTCGTCGACCTCCAGCGAGCCCAGGATCGTCACGTCGATGTGGCCGCCGCGGATGATGCCGAACGAGGTCGCGCTGTCGAAGAACGCCGCGCCCGGGTTCACCGTCACGTACTGCGCGCCGGCGTTCACGAGGTCGACGTCCTCCGCCCCCTGCTCCGGCGCGGGACCGAGCCCGAGGAAGCCGTTCTCGGACTGGAACACCACGTCCACCCCTTCGGGAATAAAATTGGCGACCATCGTCGGCAGCCCGATGCCGAGGTTGACGACGAAACCGTCCTCCAGCTCCTTCGCGGCCCTGGCCGCGATGATCTCTTTCACATCTCCCATGGCTTCTCCCCCTCCACGATCGCGTCCACGAAGATCCCCGACGTCACGACGTGGTCGGGATCCATCTCCCCGACCTTGACGACGCGGCAGGCCCCGGCGATCACGTAGTCCGCCGCCATGGCCATGAGCGGGTTGAAATTTCTGGTCGCCTTGTAGTAGATGGCATTGCCCGCCTCGTCGATCTCCGAGCAGCGGATGAAGGCGAAGTCCGCCTTGAGCGGCTTCTCGAGCAGGTACTCCCGGCCGTCGACCGTCAGCGTCTGCTTGCCCTCCGCGACGATCGTCCCGACGCCGGTGGGCGTCAGGAAGCCGCCCAGCCCCGTGCCGCCCGCGCGGATGCGCTCCGCGAGCGTGCCCTGCGGGACGAGGATGCATTCGAGCCGGTCCTCCGGCACGTCCGTGTTCATCCGCTGCGCGACCTCGGGGTTGAGCCCGACGTGGGACGCGATCAGCGTCCCCACCTGCCCGCTCGACACGAGCTTGCCCGTGCCGCGCCCGGGCACGCCGGCGTCGTTGCAGATGATGGTCAGGTTCCGGCTGCCCTTCGCGACCAGCGCGTCGATCAGGATCTCCGGCGTGCCCGTCGCCATGAACCCGCCGACCATGATCGTCGCGCCGTCTTCGACCCTTGCGACCGCCTCCTCGGCGGTCATGATTTTCTGTTTCAAAACGCCTCCTTATATGTTGATGTTCCCGATGTTGAGCGACTCTGCGATCGTCCCGCTCCAGATCTCCTTGCCGTCCACCAGCACCGCGTACGTCCCCGGGTCCAGCCCGTCGAAACGGAAATCGCCGTAGTCGCCCGAGAGCTGCTCCGGCGCGTCCGCCCCTTTCAGCGTGACCTTCACGCCGTCCGCGCATTCGCCGTCCTTGATCAGGCCGCCGGTGATGAAATGCTTCGTGAAGCGGTACAGGTTCTTGTACCAGACCTGCCCGTTGTCGGAGAAGTCGGATTTGTAGCGCTCGAGCCCTTCCTCGGCGATCCGCTTCGCAAACGCCTCCTCGTCCGCCTCGACGTACGTGAGTGCCTCCGTCGGGCAGCAATGCGCGCAGCGCGGCATGCAGATGGACGCCCCGGCGTTCCCGTCCAGGATGTGCGCGCACAGGATGCATTTCTGCGCGACGTCCTTCTCCTCGTTGTACCAGATGGCGCCGTAGGGGCACACGTCCACGAGGCCCCTCTGCCCCTTCGCCTTCTCCGTGTCGAGCATCACGATGCCGTCCTCGCGCGTCGTCACGATGTCCGGGAACGCCTTCGCGCACGGCGCCGGCGAGCAGTGCTGGCAGGGTTTCGGCAGGTAGCACACGTCCACCCGCGGGTACTGCCCCCGCTCGAGCCGCTCGATGTTCATCCAGCGCGGCCCGTGCCGCGGCTGCTCATCCGAATACGGCAGCCAGCTGTTCATGAAAAACTCGTCCTTGCACGACACGAAACAGTTGTTGCAATCGTGGCACCGGCTGACATCGATCACCAAATACTTCTTCTTTCCCATTTTCTCCAATACTCCTTTCCTCTCTTTGTTTTTCAGTTCATCCGCCATCCGCCGCAGACGTTCAGCGCCTGCCCGACAATCGCGTCCGCGTAGCTCGAGCACAGGAAACACGCCGCGTAGGCGATCTCCTCCGGGGTGATGCCCCGCCCGAGCGGCGAGCGCCCTTTCACAATCTCATCGAAAAGCTTGTCCTTCTCCTCCTTCGAGCCGCCCTGCGTCGCGTTGTCGAGGATCGACTCCTGCAACGGTGTGCGCACCACGCCCGGGCACAGCGCGTTCACATTGATGCCGTGCGGCGCCCCCGTGAACGCCGCCGACTGCGTGAGGTTGATGATGCCGCTCTTGCCCAGGCAATAATAGGGGGACTCGAGCTCGCCCGAACGCCCGCCGACGGACGAGATATTGACGATCTTGCCGCCCCCGCCCTGCGCGATCATCGCCTCCAGCGCGAGCCTGGTGCCGATCATCACGCCGAAGAGGTTGACGTCCAGATGGGACTTGACCTTCTCCACCGGCGTGTCCAAAAGCTGCGTCAGCAGGAACCCGCCCGCCGAGTTCACGACGATGTCGATGCGCCCGTAGGCGGCCTTCGCGGCGTCAAACAGCGCCGCCATGTCCGCCTCCTTGGAGACATCCGTCTTCGTGTAGCCGGCGTCCGCGCCCTTGCCCTTCAGCTCCGCTACGGCATCCTGCGCCCCCTGCTCGCTGATGTCCCCGAGCCACAGGCGCGCGCCGCAGTCCGCCAGCTCCGCCGCGATGGCTTTGCCGATGCCGCTGCCGCCGCCCGTCACGATGGCGGCCTTCCCGCTTAAATCCACTTTGATCATTACCCTGCTATCCTTCCCATTTTTCGATCTGTATCAACGAATGCGTCGTCGCCATGCCGCACGCCGTCTTCGACAGGTACTCCTTCGGCGACAGGATGTTGACGCAGCCGCCGCGGTCCGGCGAATCGCCCGGCGTCCCGATCGGCTTGTACTCCGCGCTCGCCATATAGCTGTGCGCCGTGCCCTGGGCCAGGCGCTCCGTCACCTGCGCGCACAGGATGACCTCGCCGCGGTCGTTGAACGCCTTCACCAGATCCCCGTCTTTGATGCCGCGCGCCTCCGCGTCCTTGGAATTGATGCGGATGATCCAGTAGTAGAAGCCGTCCACCTCGACGCGGTGGTCCTTGATGTCGATCATGAACCCGTCCTTGCCGTCGCTGTGCGTATGGAAGCTGTGCTTGGGGTGCGGGGCGACGAGCGCGATCGGGTAGGTCTTGAAGCGCTCCGTATGGTGCCCCTCCCAGCTGTGGAGGTACTGCGTCATGACGGGCCGGCCCTCGTCCACCTCGCCCGTCGTCTCGTAGAAACGCTTCAACGAGCTGCTCACCAGCTCGATCTTGCCCGACTGCGTCTGCAGGCCCTTGAACGCGATCTGGTCGGACGGGCGGTAGCGCGTCGCGCTCGGCGTGTCGATCTCGCGCCCCTCGTAGAACCAGCGCAGCCCCGGCGTCCGCTTGCGGTCCGGGTCCACGGGCACGACCACGTAGCCGCGCTCGAGGAACTCCTCCCACGTCGTGAGCTTCGGCAGGTCCGTCGCGTAGAAATACTGCTTGCACCAGTCGAGGTCGTCCTTGCCCTCCGAGAACGCGCCCCCGAGGCCGAGCCGGTCCGCCAGCGCGCGGAAGATCTCGTAGTCCGGCTTGCTCTCGCCCAGCGGCTCGATGCATTTCTGCTGGAGCGTGATGATGCGGTGGCTCGGGATGGTCTCGGCGCCGGATCCGTACCCGCCGCAGTTCGACCACTCCGAGATGTCCCAACGCTCGAAATTGGTGCACGCCGGCAGGATGATGTCCGCAAACTGCGTCTCGCCCTCGAACCAGACCGCCTGGTTCACGACCATCGGCAGCCGCTTCGTGCGGTACATCCGCGCGTAGCGGTTCGTCGCGCCCATGGTGCCGATCATCGAGCCCCCGTACTTGTAGTACATCTGCATCCTGGCGTACCCGTCGGCCGGGTATTTGTACTTCGTGAACTGCTGCTCGATCGAGGCGCCCGCAAACCCCTTGCCGCGCCACTCGACCTTGTCGTCCAGGATGCACTCGGGGATGCGCAGGCGCGGGATGAACACCCCCGCCGCCGTATTGATATTGGACCCCGCCGGCATGCTCGTCACGCCGTCGAACATCTTGTAGCCGAGGCGGAACAGCATGCCGGAGTTTTCGGGGTCGCCAGAGATGCCGCCCTCTCCGTAGCCCGGGAAATAAAAATTCGTGTCGACCGGCGCGCCCTGCGTCGTGCTGAAGATGTTGACGCCGGGCTTCCCGATGCCCTGGAACGCCATGAGCGCGACCATCATGCGCGCCCACTCCATGCCGCTCGCCCCGCGGCAGGCGCCGCCCATGCCGCCGTAGCCGCCGGCGGAGAGCATCGTCTTGTGCGCCGCCCACTCCCGCGCGAGCTTGCGGATCTCGCAGGCCTCCAGCTTGCATTCCTCGGCCGCCCACTCAGGCGTCTTCGGCACGCCGTCCGACTCGCCCTTGATATAGGCCGTAAACTCCTCGACGCCCGTCACGCGGTTCTCGACGAACCAGTGGTCGTAGGTGTCGTCCTCAAGCCATTGATAAATGATCGCCGCCGCCATCGCCGCGTCCGTGCCGAGCTGGGGCGCAAACCATTTGTCGCTGATGAGCCCCGCCGTGTGGTTGTAGTACGGGTCGATGAAGACCATCTTGATCCCGAGCTCCTTCATCCAGCGGCGCCGGTAATGCGTCTCGAACCCGCCGTAGGAGCCGGTCGTCGCCTCGGGGTCCGCCGCCCAGAAGACGATCATCTCGCAGTTTTCCAGGCAGTCCTCGAGCAGGTCCCACTGCTCCGGGATGCCCAGCTTGTTCGACATCCCCCAGCTGTGGACGGCGCCCCAAAACCAGCCTTCCCAGGAGTCCGGGTTGTGCTCGCCGTAGGTGATGCCCACGAGGTTCATGAAGCGGAACAGCGTGCTGTGCCGGTACCCGAGGTGCCCCCACAGATGGTGGGACGACGGCTCGGCGATGATCGCGCCCGGCCCGTATTCGCGCTTGAGGCGCACGATCTCGTTGGCGACCGTGTCCAGCGCCTCCTCCCAGGAGATGCGCTCGTAGCCGGGGTAGTTGGGCTCGCCGCCGGGGCGCGGCGTGCCGCGCTCCTCCTCGTTGCGCTCCCCGTTGACGTCGAAGCCGATGCGCTTCAGCGGGTACAGCAGCCGCTTGTCGGAATGGACGAGCGATTTGTAGCCCGTCGTGAACACATTGCACGTCGTGCGGCGCGGCGGCTTGAAATTGCGGCCGCGCGCATTGATCTCCCAAGACGGCGGATCCTCATCGGTCAGATCCATCGGGTAGACGCGCACGATCTTGTTTTCGTCGACGTCCACATCGACGAAAACGGATCCCCCGGTCGTACCCTGCGCTTTTCGGACGATTTTTCCCATTGCTTTCCTCCTCTTTCTGCTTTCCGATACCTGATTCCCTCTCTTCCCGCCGACAGTCATTCGGCGGTCCAGCCACCGTCCATTACGATGTGCTGGCCTGTCATATAGCTCGATGAATCGGACGCCAGGAACACGATGGCATCCGTGATCTCCCCCACCTGCGCGTACCGGCGCATCGGGATCTTCCCGAGCAGGTGCGCCGCGATCTTCTCGTTCTCCAGGTCCGCCCGGTTCATGTCCGTCATCACGTAGCCCGGGCAGACCGCGTTCACGCGGATGCCGTGCCGCACCCATTCGAGCGCCAGCGCCCGCGTCATCTGGATCACGCCGCCCTTCGCCACGCAATAGGGCAGCACCTGCTTGTCGGCGACGAGGCCGAGCATGGAGGCGATGTTGACGATGGATCCCCCCTTGTTTTCGATCATATGCCGCCCGAAGGCCTGCGCCGTGAAAAACACCGCCTTCAGGTCCAGGCTGATGACCCGGTCCCAGTCTTCCTCGGTCAAATCCTCGGCGCGCTTCGTGATGGCCGCGCCGGCGTTGTTCACGAGCACGTCGATGCGGCCCGCCGCCGCCACGGCCTTCTCGACCAAGCCGGCGATGTCCCCCGCCTTCGTCAGGTCGGCGGCGATCCCGACGGACGCCGTCCCGTACTGCTCGCGGATGGCGGACGACACTGCGTCGCAGTCCGCCTGGCTGCGGCTGACGATGACCGTGGAGGCCCCATTCGCCGCGAGCGCCTCCGCGATGCCCTTGCCGATGCCCTTCGTGCCGCCCGTGACGACGGCCCATTTCCCGCTGACCGTTATTGCCATAATAGTTCTCTCCCTTTCCTTGCCGCGATGACGCCAGCGCCGTCACGGCAGCAGCTCAAAAATGCCGGCCGCGCCCATGCCGCCGCCGATGCACATCGTGATCAGCGCGTAGCGCCCGCCGATCTCCCGCAGGCGGTCCAGCGCCTTGCAGGTGAGGATCGTGCCCGTCGCGCCCATCGGGTGCCCCAGCGCGATCGCGCCGCCGTAGGGGTTGAGCCGGTCCTCCGGCAGCCCCAGCTCGTCGATGCAGGCCAGCACCTGCGACGCGAACGCCTCGTTGAGCTCGATCACGTCTATGTCCTCGAGTTTCAAACCCGTCATTTGCAAAACCTTCGGGATGGCGTACACCGGCCCGATACCCATGATCTTCGCGTCACAGCCCGTCACCGCGAACCCGAGGAACTTCGCCACGGGCTTCACGCCCAGCGCCGCCGCCTTCCCCCCCGACATGAGGATCGCGAAAGCCGCGGCGTCCGTCACCTGCGAGGACGTGCCCGCCGTCAGGCGCCCGTCCTCCCGGAAGCAGGGCTTGAGCGCCGCCAGCGTCTCCGGCGTTGTGCCCGGGCGTATGCCCTCGTCCGCGTCGAACGGCTGCCCGTCGCTGCCCGTGACGGGGATGATGGACGGCGCCAGCTTCCCAGCCGTCTGCGCGGCGTGCGCCTTCGCGTGCGACGCCGTCGCGTACTGCTCCATGCGCTCGCGCGAGATCCCGTACTGCTCCGCCACCCGCTCGCCCGTCTCGCCCATCGCCATATAGCCGCCCTCGTAATGCGCGGCAAACCACGGGTTCTTGTACTCGTCCGGGTAGGTATAGAAGCAATCCGTGAGGTCCTCCACGCCGCCGGCCGCGACCACTTCCATCTGGCCGGCCATGATGGCGTTCGCGCCCGTCGCGATGGTCTGCAGGCCCGACGAGCAGAAGCGGTTGACGGTCTGCGCCGGCACCTGCTCCGGGAACTCCGCGCGGTTGACGATCAGGCGGGACATATTCCAGTCGGTCTGCTTGTTCGGGAGCGAGCACCCCGTGATGACATCTTCGATTTCACCCGGGTCCAATGCCGGGACCCGGTCTTTCACACCTTTCAAAACCTCGGCCGCGTAGTCGACCGGGTGCACCCCGGCCAGGCGGCCCTTCTGCGCCCTGCTCCCCGCAGAGCGCCCATATGCCACAATCCATGCCTCTTGCATAACCCTCAAATCTCCTTGCCTTCTGTTCCCCCGCCATGCTTCCCCGGGAGGGCGGGGGGAGCGCCCCCGCCCTCGCCGGTATAGGTTCAGCTATCTTTTCTGGCCGGCGGCTTGTCGTATTCCGCGTCGGTCTTCCCTTTTTTGAAATAACCGATATAGCCGGCCACGATCGTGGCCAAAACGACGACCATGATCCAAATCATCCATACCAATGAAGTATCCATTCTCAACACCTCCCTTTCTGATCACGCGTCACTGAGGATCCGGATGAATCTTGAAATGACTATCCTCATCCCAGGGTTCATTGTCCTCCGGCCCCGAGTACATGACGAACTTGCCGATGACGAAGTTCAGGAAAGCCCAAACCACGAACGTCACGATCACGGAGTAGATGAAAAACGGTGCAAACAAGTCTACCTGTGGTCCCAATGCTTCCATAATAATGTACCTCCTTCGTGTTGAACACGCTGCACGCTAAGCGACCGAACGCTTGGCATCCCATTCCCCTCTCTGCTGTTTGTAGACCTTGAAGAAGGCCGGCTTCGCGGACTTGTCCAACCCGGTGGTGATGAAGCCGATGATCAAAGTCAGGATGATCATGACGATCGCGTAGTTGACGCCGTCGATGTGCATGATGTTCATCAGCGGCGTGACCGTCAGGATCACGTTGAAGATCCAGTTCACGATGATCGTGAAGATGCAGCTGAACGTGGAGCGCTTGTAGAACATCCCGATCACGAACATCAGCGACGGAGGCACCATCCAGGCGACCGTCCACAGGATCGTGTTCGAGACCGGCGGCAGCACCGTCGCGACGACGATGTCCAGCACGATGAGGATGAAGATCCAAATCCGCACCCACTTCGCGTCTTCCTTCGGGGTCCATTCCCGCTTCGCGAAATAGGATTTCTGGATGTCGT
Source organism: Eubacteriales Family XIII. Incertae Sedis bacterium (assembly GCA_031272365.1). Classification (GTDB taxonomy): domain Bacteria; phylum Bacillota; class Clostridia; order Peptostreptococcales; family Anaerovoracaceae; genus WRFF01. The sequence continues at coordinate 98,687 of JAISTX010000056.1, read as the reverse complement.
AGCAGAAGCACGTGGCCGAGCCCAGCAGCATCATGGCGAACGTGGACAGGATGGCCGCCAGGAAGACGCCGAGGAGCATGAACGCCATCGGCAGGGGCAGCAGGTCGATCGCCATCGCGAAGACCGGCGTGCCGCCGCCCGTGCCGTATCCGGCCGACTGCGCCGCCATGCCGAACGCAATAACAAATACGCCGAAGACGACATTGAGCGGGATTGCGAAGAGCGCCGCCCGCTTGCAGACGTTGATGTTCTTCGCGGAGATCGAGGTCTGCATCGTGGCCTGCGTCATCGTGGTGCCGAAGAGGATCGAGCACATGGAGCCGATGACATAGGTGCGAATGATCTCCTTGTCGCCGAAGACGTGCAGCAGCTGCTCCATGCCGTTGGACATATACCAGTCGTTCACGGCCGCCCAGCCGCCGTTCAGCTTGACGCTGAACATGATCGCGGCGATGATGCACATGATCCACATGGCGACGGCGTTGACGACGTTGACCCAGCCGACTTCCCGCATGCCGTAGAACAGCACGTAGATGAGGCCGATCACGGCGCCGATGATGCAGCCCTGCCAGATCTCGATGTTGGTGACGATCGCGAAGATGGCGCCCAGGCCCTGCGTCTCGAGCGTGAGGATGCCGAAGCAGCAGGCGATCGTACCGCCGATGATGAGCGGACGGGTCGCGGGGCTCCACATGATGGAGAAGGCCTCGCCCACCGTGGTGACGCCCAGCCGGCGCATCCACGGCCCATAGAAATAAAGGATCAGGAACAACGTGAACGCGTGCGCCAGCGGATAGCACCAGGTCGCGATGCCCGACACCTGCGCCTGCCCCGTCAGGCCCATGATGTGGCCGCCGCCGAGGATCGTCAGCGCCTGCGTCGCGCCGACCACGAAGGCCGGCAGCTGGCGACCGGACAGAATGTAGTCGTCCTCCAGGGCATGCGTTTTCTTTCTGATCGCGAGCCAGATGCTGACAGCGACAATTACAATGACATTGTAAGCTATTATTCCGACAAGTATTGGTGTGTTAACACTCATAATGATACTTCCTCCTCTCCTTTTGAAACAATCAACAAAATCCCTTGCCCCTCAATATTTCCTATTCGATAGCGTTCCCTCCTTCCCATTTCTCAACCTGGATCAGATTGTGCGCCGTCGCCATGCCGCAGGCTGTCTTCGACATGAACTCCCGGGAAGACAGGATGTTGACACACCCCGCGCGGTCCGTGGACTCGCCCGGCTTGCCGGTGGGCTTGTAGTCCGAGCACGCCATATAGCTGTGCACCGTGCCCGCCGGCACGCGCTCCGTGATCTGCGCGCACAGGACGACCGCGCCGCGCTCGTTGAAAGCCCTCACGAGATCGCCTTCCTTGATGCCGCGCGCGTCCGCGTCCTGCTTGTTGATGCGGATGATCCAATACGGGAAGCCGTCCTTCCAGACGCGGTGGTCCTTGATGTCGAGCATGAAGCCGTCCTTGTTGTCGGCCATCGTATGGAAGCTGTGCCTCGGGTGCGGCGAAAGCAGCGCCAGCGGGTAGGTCTTGAAGCGCTCCGCGCGATGCCCCTCCCGGCTCGGGATGTACTGCGTCAGCACGGGCCGCTGCTCGTCCACTTCCCCGGAGGTGTCGTAGAACCGCTGCAGGGACGTGCTCACGAGCTCGATCTTGCCCGTCTGCGTCTGGAGGCCCTTGAACCCGATCTGCGTCGAGGGGTGGAACCGGGTCGACCCCGGCGTGTCCATCTCGCGCCCTTCGTAAAACCACCTGTGCCCCGGCGTCTTCTTGCGGTCCGGGTTGTCCGGGACGACCACGTAGCCGCGCTCCAGGAATTCCTCCCAGGTCGTCAGCTTCGGCAGGTCGGTCGCGTGGAAGAGCTGCTTGCACCAGTCGAGTTCGTCCTTGCCCTCCGAGTAGGGCCCGCCGAGCCCGAGCTTGTCGCAGACCGCGCGGAAAATCTCGTAGTCCGATTTGCTCTCGCCGAGCGGCTCGATGCATTTCTGCTGGAGCGTGATGATGCGGTGGTTCGGGATGGTCTCGGAGCAGGCGCCGTAGCCGCCGCAATTGGCCCATTCCGAGATGTCCCAGCGCTCGAAATTGGTGCAGGCCGGCAGGATGACGTCCGCAAACTGCGTCTCGCCCTCGAACCAGATGGCCTGGTTCACGACCATCGGCAACCGCTCGGAGCGGTACATCTTGGCGTAGCGGTTCGTCTCCGACATCGTGCCCATATAAGAGTTGCCGTATTTGTAGTACAGCTGGATGCGCGCGTACCCGTCGGCCGGGTAGTGGTATTTGTGGAACTGGTGCTCGAGCGCGCCGCCGCCGGCCCCCTTGCCGCGCCACTCGACGTAGTCGTCCATGACGCATTCGGGGATGCGCAGGCGCGGGATGTGCACCGCGCTCGCCACATTGATGTTGGAGCCCGCGGGCATGCTCGTCACGCCGTCGAACATCTTGTAGGCCAGGCGGAAGAGCATGCCGGAATTGTCGGGGTCGCCCGAAATCCCGCCCTCGCCGTAGCCCGGGAAGTAGAAGCCCGGGTCCGTCGGCGTGCCTTCCGTCGTGCTGAAGATGTTGACGCCGGGCTTGCCGAGGCCCTGGAACGCCATGAGCGCGATCATCATGCGCGCCCATTCCATCCCGCTGGGGCTGCGGCAGGCGCCGCCCCATCCGCCGATGCCGCCCGCGGCGAGCATCGTCTTGTGGGAGGCCCATTCACGCGCGAGCTTGCGGATCTCCGGCGCCTCGAGCCGGCATTCCTCGGCCGCCCATTCGGGCGTCTTCGGCACGCCGTCCGTCTCGCCGCGCAGGTAGGCGCAGAATTCCTCGAAGCCCGTGACACGGTTCTCCACGAACCAGTGGTCGTAGGTGTCGTCCTCGAGCCACTGGTACAGGATGGCCGCCGCCAGCGCGGCGTCCGTGCCGAGCCGGGGCGAGAACCATTTGTCGCTGAGCAGCGCGGCCGTGTGGTTGTAGAAGGGGTCGATGAAGACCATCTTGATGCCGAGCTCCTTCATCCAGCGGCGCCGCTGCGTCGACTCGAACCCGCCGTAGCAGCCGGCCGTCGTCTCCGGGTCGGACGCCCAGAAGACGAGCATCTCGCAGTTTTGCAGGCAGTCCTCGAGCAGGTCCCACTGCTCGGGCAGGCCCAGCCTGTTGGAGGAGCCCCAGCTCTGCATGCCGCCCCAGTACCAGCCTTCCCAGGAGTCCGGGTTGTGGTCGGCGTACACGATGCCCACGAGGTTCATGAAGCGGAACAGCGCGCTGTGCCGGTAGCCGATGTTGCCCCACATATGGTGCGAGGACGACGCCCCGACGATGGCGCCGGGGCCGTACTCGCGTTTGACCCGTATGATTTCGTTGGCAACAAGATCCGTGGCTTCGTCCCAGGATATGCGCTCATAGCCTGGGTACAGGGGGTCGCCGCCGGGCCTGGGCTCGCCGCGCTCCCCGAGATGGCGGTCGCCGTCCGGATCGAATCCAATGCGTTTGAGCGGGTACAGCACCCGCTTGTCGGAATGCACCGTCGCCTTGAACCCGGTCGTGTACTCGTTGATCGCCGTGCGGCGCTTCGGCGAAAACTCGCGCCCGCGCGCCTTGATGACCCACGAGGACGGATCCTCGTCGGTCAGATCCATCGGATATACGCGCACGATTTTGTTTTCGTCGACGTCGACGTCAACGAAAACAGAACCGCCGGTAGACCCCTGGGTCTTCCGTACAATCTTTCCCATATGAACTTTCCTCTCTTTTATCCTTTATCCTCTATCCGCAGATCCGAATGCCGTCGATCAGAATTCGCATTCGATCAATTCGTCCACCGGATATTTCGTCAGGAGGTCATAGCCGTCCTTCGTGACGACCACGTTCTCCTCCAGGCGCACGCCGTCCGTGCCGCCTCTGTCGCCAACCCAGTTCTCGATGGCGAGCACCATGCCCTCTTCATACCGCAGATCCAAGCTGTCCAGGTCGCTGGATTTGTACAGCCAGGGCCGCTCGTGGAGCGAGATGCCCAGCCCGTGGATCAGCATGTACGGGGAGACATCCGCCCAGTTGTCGTAGCCCCAATACGCCGGGGAGTCCGGGAACCCCTTGTAGGAGTCCGCGCACAGGTTGCCGGCCTTGATGTAGCTCATGCCCGCGTACATCATGTCGCGGCATTTCCGGTGGTTCTCCTTCTGCTTTTCGCTGGCCTTCCCGCAGACGAACGTGCGGTAGTAGCACGATTTGTACCCCTGCCAGGACGCGCCGTTGATGTCGATGACCACGAGGTCGCCCGGGCGGACCATCCTGTCCGTGTAGTCGATGTGCAGGGGGTTGGTGCGCGGGCCGGACGCGACGACGAATTCCTGCGTCTCGTCGCAGCCGAGCGCGTACAGCCGCTCCATGCCGATCCCGAGCAGCTCGCATTCCTTCACGCCGGGCTTGATGGCTTCCTTGATCGCCTGGAAGGCGGCGTCCGCGATCGTGCACGCCATGCGGCAGCACTCGACCTCGTCCTTGTTCTTGATCATGCGCGCGTCGAACATGCACTGCTTCGCGTCGACGGCCTTGAGGCCGCGCGCAGCGAGCGCCTCGCCGAGGAGGAACTCGGACGTGCACCCGTCGAGGCCGACCGGCTCGTTCTGCAGCCCGTGGTCGCGCACGACGCTCTCGATGGCGTCGATGATGTTCGCGATGCCATCCAGCGTGAAGTTCATCTTCGTCGACCCCGGAGGCGCGAAGATCTTGTCGTTCAGCCACGGCATCTCCTCCCGCATCTTGTATGCCGAAAAACTCGTCTGGGCATACACATACGGGTCGCCGTTGACCGGCAATACGACAAACTGCCCCTCATACCAACGGCACGGTATGGTCGCATACACGCCCGCGATATACCGCATATCCCAACCGTCCCAAGTGACGATCGTGCCAATGCCATGCTTCTTCATCATCTCCCGCGTGCGGCTCAAGCGATACTCGCGCATCCTCGGGTAATTGATGGTTTCAAGTCGATCTGTACCCGCTGTTCCGAATTCCGACATCTCTTTTCTCCTTTCCTATACGCCAACTTCCGATTGTATACACTTTTCGCAAAAACGATGCCAACCCGAAACCGGGACGCCACGCCACGCCCGATGTCGGCATTGCAACGGTTTTGTTCCGCGCCTTTTTCCATCAATAAAAAAACCCGTTGCCGGGGCGCAACAGGTTTGACGAAATGCAACGGACGGGCTATTTCAGATTCCCGTATTTCAGGTCGTACTGCCGGAGCTTCCGCGACACGGTGGACACGTCGATCCCGAGCATCGCGCCCGCCTCGCGCAGGGTCTTGGAGATGTCAAGCGCCCTTTGGATCATGTCCTTCTCGCAGGCCGCCAGCGCGTCGTTCAGGTTCATATTCATGTCCACGCTCGGGGAGAGCACGCTCTGCGACGCGCCCATGAAGCGCAGCAGCATGTCGCCGTTCACGACCCCGTCGTTCTCCGTGGCGAAGATCGTCAGGTACTCGATGACGTTCTCCAGCTCGCGGATGTTGCCCGGCCAGCTGTACTGCTGGAGCATCCGGCGGGCCTCCTCCTCGAGCCGGACGTCCTGGTGGTACTTCTCGGAGAAGATGCCGATGAAATGGTCGCACAGCGGCAGGATGTCGTCCGGGCGCTCCCGCAGCGGGGGCACGTAGATGGGGATCACGTTGATCCGGTAGTACAGGTCGTCGCGGAACGTGCCCTCCCGCATCTTGGCCTTCAGGTCGCAGTTGGTGATGGAGATGATGCGCGTGTCGAAGTGGTAGGTGTTCGTGCCGCCGACCCTGGCCACCTCGCGCGCCTGGATGGCGCGCAGCAGCTTCGGCTGCAGCTCCATGGGCAGCTCCCCGATCTCGTCGAGGAGGATCGTCCCCGTGTCGGCCATCTCGAACAGGCCCGGCTTCCCGGCCTTGTCCGCGCCCGAGAAGGCGCCCTTCTCGTAGCCGAACATCTCGGACTCCAGCAGCGCGGCGGGGATGGCGGCGCAGTTCACCTTGATGAACGGCTTGTCTTGGCGGGTGCTGCCCTTGTGGATCTCGTTGGCGATCACTTCCTTCCCGACGCCGGACTCCCCCGTGAGCAGGACGGTGGCGTCGGAGGGCGCGACGATCTCGATGTTTTTCTTGATCTTCACCATGGCCTCGGAGACCCCCACCATCGCGGGGGGCGAGGTGTCGCCGCCGTTCAGCGTGACGCTTTGGATCAGCCGTACCTTCTCCAGCATGCTGACGAACTGCCCGTAGTCGTCGTCCAGCTCCGTGAAGGAGCGCAGGGTGTGGCTGCTGACGATCACGTTTTTCAGCTCGCCGTCCTCGCCGAAATGCGGGATGCCGACGGCGTAGCCCCAGCATTCCGAGCCGGGCTTCGTGACGTTGGACAGCCGCACGCATTTCTGCTTGGTCCGCACCACGTCCAGCGCGGCGCCGCCCTTGAACAGGTTCCCGGCGCTCAGGATGTCCGTGATGTAGCGGCCCAGCAGCTCCTCTTTCTTGATGCCGGTGTGCCGCTCATAGGAGGGGTTCACATACAGGACTTTGCCCTCGTGGTCTGTGACGAAGACGCAGTCGTCCATGTGCTCGACGATCATCTGAAAATCTATCTTGTTTTCGTTTTCCACTTCACCCATCTCCCATAAAACAGTATATCAAAAATAATGCAAAAAGATATCACAAAAAGTCCAAAAAAGGCAGACGCGCCCATCTAAATTTCGTGCGGAATGCCCGGGCCGGCGGCGTCTGGAATTCCGCCGGCCCGGTGCCGAAATGATATGGTAGACGGTTCTAATTCTCCTTGACGATGACGACCAAAAGGTCCGCCACCTGGTCCCCGTCGTTGACGAAGCCGCGCTCGTCGCCCGGCGCCCACAGGACGCTGTCGCCTGCCTGGAGCGTGAACGGCTCCTCGCCCGTGACGGTGAACGACAGCTGCCCCTTCACGACGAAATAGCACAGCGTCATCCCGGCGGGGATGACGGCCGGGTCGCAGCCGCCGCCCGGGTCGAAATGCGAGAGGTTGACGGCCAGGCTCGCCTTCTCCGTCGCCGCGCTTTGCAGCGCCAAATAGATCCCGCCGTGGTGGCCGGCGGCCTCGTAGGAAACACCTTTGTCTGCCTTGACGATATTCATCGCACCCTCCTTTTGAAAACAGTGTCAGCCGATGGCGGTCAGCCCGCCGTCCGGGTACAGGATCTGCCCCGTGATGAAATCGGAGGCTGCCGACGCGAGGAAGATCGCGGGGCCGACGCAGTCCTCCGTCACCCCGATCCGCTGCAGCGGCGTGTGCGCCCCGAATTTTTCGTTGGCCTCCTCGGCAGAGGCGAAGAGCCCCGCGAGCATCGTCGTGTACGTGACGGTGGGGCCGATGGCGTTGACGCGGATGTCCGGGCCCAGGTCGGACGCGTAGGCCCGCGTGAGCATGTCCACGGCGCCCTTCGTGGCGCAGTAGCCGACGTTGCCCATGCCGCCGCTGCCGACGGCGCGCGCGCCCCGGACCGAGGAGATGTTGATGATCTTCCCCTTGACGCCCTTGGCCTTCATATGCGCCGCGAAATGCTTGGTCGTGAGCATGATGCTCTTCACGTTCGCCGCAAACATCTGGTCCCAGACGTCCGCGGGGAACTCCGTGCCGGGGAATTTCTTGTTCAGCCCCTGCGCGTTCAGCAGGATCTCGATGTCCCCGAGCTTACCAGCCGCGTGGGCCACGAGTTTCTCCACGTCCCCTTCATTGGCGGGGTCGCAGACGAAATACGACAATTTCGCCTGGATCTCCGCGTCGCTCTCTTCCACCACTTGCTTCAGCGTCTCCTCGTTGCGCCCCGTGATGATCACGTTTGCGCCGGCGTCCGCAAACCCCCGGGCGATGGTCTGCCCGATGGCGCCGGATCCGCCGACCACGACAGCGTTTTTCCCTTCCAGCGAAAACAAATCTTTCATCATGACCTCCTTTTCCTCCTGATAGCTACCCTCGCTTAGTAGGCACGCAAAACTCGTGCCAATCGGGCAGCCAAGGCGCGCACGGGGAATTCCAACGAAAATTGCATACAATTTTTCCGGCGGGGCCCGTTTGCGTTGCACGGCGGCAACGGATTTGACGAACTGCAAACCAAAAATGTTCTATCCCCGACAAACCGGTTTGAAATTGCGCGGGTTTTACAACGCCCCCTGTTGGCACAAGATTTGCCTTTATATGTTTTCGCAGCGCCGTACGCGCTTGCATTCATTGCTATATGAGAGGAACGAAAGAAGGAGGCTGCTGATGCTTGATACCATCCGCAAGAATTCAAAAGAGAAAGTCATTATCACGGCGGCGGTCGTCGGCGCGATCCCTTCGAAAAAGGACAACCCGAACCTCCCCACGCAACCCAAGGAGATCGCGGAAGCTGTTTTCGCGTGCTACGAGGCCGGCGCCGCCGTGGCGCATATCCATGTGCGCGACGACAACGACATCGGGAGCATGAGCATCGAGAAGTTCACGGAGACCGTCGAGATCATCCGCGGCGCGAAGTGCCCGATCATCCTGAACCTGACGACCTCGGGCGACGCCAAGGCCTCGCACGACGACCGCGTGCTCCCGTTCTCCACGCTCCTGCCCGAGATCGCGACGTTCGACGCGGGCACGATGAACTGGATGCACAGCATCGTCTTCGAAAACTCCCCGCCGTTCCTCGAGCGGCTCGGGCGCACGATGCTCGAAAAAGGCGTGAAGCCGGAGATCGAGGTCTTCGACATGGGCATGCTCAACAACGCAAAATATTATATCAAGAAGGGATTCCTCGAGGAGCCGTGCATCTTCCAGATCTGCCTCGGCGCGCCGGGCGGGATGGAGGCGACGGTGGACAACCTGCTCTTCGTCGTGAACCACCTGCCGGAGAACTGCACGTGGGGGACGTTCGGCATCGGCAAGGGCGCCAACGAGATCCTGCTCGCGGGCCTCGCGCTCGGGGGCAACATCCGCGTCGGCTTCGAGGACAACGTCTTTTACAACAAAGGCGTCCTGGCGGAGTCCAACGCGCAGTTTGTCGCCCGCGTCGGGCGCATCGCGAAAGAGGTCGGCCGCGAGGTCGCGACGCCGGACGAGGCGCGCGCCATCCTCGGCCTGAAGAAATAGGAGAGAAAATACAATGGAAAAGAAAAAAGTCGCCTTCATAGGGTCCGGCATCATCGGGTCGGGGCTCGCGGTGAACGCGATGCTGCACGGCTACCCGACGACGCTGCAGACCCGCAGCCAGGTGGAGAAGATGAAAAACCGGGTCGCCCACATCCTGGAGCTGTTCGTGGACAACCGCGTCATCACGCAGGATCACGCCGGCGAGGCCGCGGCGCTCGCCACGTACACCACGTCGATCGAGGAGGCGGCCGCGGGGGCGTTCTTCCTGCAGGAGTCCGGCCCGGAAAACCTCGAGACCAAGAAGGAGCTCTACGCCGAGATCGAGAAGCACCTCCCGGAGGACGCCATCATCGCCAGCAGCACGACGGCCTTCATGCCCTCGGACCTGCAGAAGGGGGCGAAGGCGCCGGGGCGCATCCTCGTGGGGCACCCGTACCACCCCTCCTACCTGCTGCCGCTCGTGGAGATCTGCGGCGGGGAGCAGACGTCGCCGGACGCGATCGAGCGCGCGAAGCAGTTCTACGAGAGCATCGACAAGGTCGCGCTCGTCAGCCGCAAGGAGGCCTCGGGCTACATCGTCAACCGCGTGAACTGGGCGGCGCTGGCGGAGGCGCGCAAGACCGTCGAGGAGGGATTCTGCACCGTCGAGGAGATCGACAAGGCGATCATGTACGGCCCGGGCATGCGCATGGCGATCACGGGCCAGCTGCTGACCATCAGCCTGGGCATCGAGGGCGGCATCCGCGCCAGCGCGGCGAAATACGGCGGCGAGACGTCGCCCGCCGACGAGCTGATCGCCCAGGGCGTCGACGAGGAGATCGCGAACCGGCCGGCGGCCATCGGCAATACAGTGGATTCCGTCGCGGATTTCCGCGACAAGACGATTATTGAAATATTGCGCTTACAAAACATGTTGTGATTGTGTCATAATGCAGAGGAGGAATGAGGAGATGAAGAAGAAGGTATTCGCACTGATGGTTACGCTGATCCTGGCGGCGTCGATGCTGGCGGCATGCGGCGATTCCGGCGGCTCTTCGGCGGGGGGCTCTGAAGGCGGGTCGCAGGCGCAGGCGACGGGGGACGCCCCTGCGTCCATCAAGGTCGGCGTCCTGAACCCGACGACCGGCATGTACGCCGGCATGGCGGAGGGCACCCCCTACGTCGACGAGTTTTTCAGGGACTATGTCAACGATGAGCTGGGCGGCATCTATATCGAGGACTACGACGCCAAGCTGCCCATCGAGCTCGTGATCTACGACACGGCGAGCAACTCCGACAAGACGAGCGAGCTGGCGGCCAAGCTCATCACGGAGGACCAGGTCGACGTGCTCATCGCGCGCCACACGCCCGACACCGGCGTCCCGGCGGCGACAGTCGCGGAGCAGTACGGCGTGCCGTGCATCATCACGGACTGCCCGGCGGGGGCGTTCTTCGGCGTCGGCGACCACTACTGGTCCTTCGACGCGCACGCGGACAACCCGTCCTACTACGAGGCCTATTCCGGCATCTGGAAGGCCGCGGGCTACGAGGCGGGCGCCGACAACGCGACGATCGGCTGGATCTTCGCCAACGACCTGGACGGCACGATCCTCGCGCCGGAGTACAAAGCGCTGGCGGAGGCCGACGGCTACACGGTGCTCGACCCGGGCGCCTACGCGGCGGGCACGAACGACTACAGCAGCCTCATCAACCAGCTGAAGGGGGCGGGCATCGAGGTCGTCTTCGGCGTGATGTCGAACCCCGAGTTCGGCACGTTCTGGACGCAGTGCCAGCAGCTGGGCTACAAGCCGAAGATCGTCGTGATCGGCAAGGCCTTCATGCTCGAGTCGCAGGCCATGGCCATCGGCGCGGAGCTGATGGACGGCATCGGCAACGAGATCTGGTGGGACGTGCGCTTCCCGTACAAATCCGCGCTGATGGACATGTCGGGCGAGGAGTTCGGCGACCAGTACTACGCCGCGACCGGCAAGCAGGCCGCGAGCCCGCAGGGCGCGAAGTTTGCGTCGTATGAGATCCTGATCGACGCGCTGAGCCGCTCGGCGAACCTGGAGCCCGAGACGATCCGCACCGCGATCGCCGAGACGGACATCGACTCGATCATGGGCCACATCAACTACGGCAACTACGAAGTGGAAAACTTCTGCAAGATGCCGGTCGTCGGCGGGCAGTGGATCCTGCAGGAGGACGGCAGCCTGGCCCAGGAGATCGTCAGCAACCCGCACCCGGAGAACGACATACCCGTGACCGCCGAGGTGAAGACCTCCGGCCGCGCGTGGGAGTAGAAGGGGCACGTGGAAACGATCCTGCAATTCAAGAACGTCTACGCGGGATACGGTCGTGTGCAGGTATTGGCTGACCTCAGCTTCGAGGTCAAAACGGGAGAAGTATTTGGCGTCATCGGGCCGAACGGCTGCGGGAAGACGACCATGTTCAACGCCCTGCTCGGCCTGATCACGCCGAGCAGGGGCGAGATCCGGTTCGGCGGCGCCGACATCACCCGGAAAAGCCCGGACGAGCGCTGCCGCATGGGGATCGGGCGCACCTACCAGGTGCCGCGGCCCTTTGAGCACATGACGGTCTTCGAAAACGTCCTGCTCGCGGCGGTCTACGGCGGCAGGCATTCGGAGAAGAGCGGGTACCCCGTCGCGGAGGCGGCGCTGCGGCGCACGGGCCTGTCCGGGAAACGGAACCTGCCGTCCGGCAAGCTGACCCTCCTGGACCGCAAGCGGCTCGAGATCGCGCGCGCGCTCGGCACGGAGCCGAAGCTGCTGCTGCTGGACGAGGTGGCGGCGGGCCTGACGGAATCGGAGGTGCACGACGTGATGGCGCTGGTCGAGTCCCTCAAGCAGGACGGGCAGACCATCATCTGGATCGAGCACGTGATCGAGACCATGGTGAAGTCCACGGACACGCTGATGTGCATGTCCACGGGCACGCAGCTGCTGGTCGGGGAGCCGGCCGCCGTCATGGATTCCAAGGAGGTCGAGGAGGTCTACCTCGGCGTGGAGGACGAAGCGGATGTGTGCTGAGCCCCTACTCCGGGTGGAGGGCGTCTGCGCGAAATACGGGGACTTCCTCGCGGTCGCGGGCGCGTCCTTCGAGGTGCCCGCGCAGTCCATCGTCTCCGTCATCGGCGCGAACGGCGCCGGCAAGTCCACGCTGATGGACTGCATCGCGGGCGTGCACAAGCCCGTGTCCGGGCGCATCCTGTTCAAGGGGGAGGACATCACGGGCCTGAGCCCGAACGGCGTCGTCGCCAAGCGGCTCGCGCTCGTGCCGCAGGGCAGCCGCTGCTTCACGCGCATGACGGTGGAGCACAACCTGCTGATGGGGGCCTACCCGAAGCACGCGCGCGCCGGGCGGGGGGAGCGCCTCGAGAAGGTGTACGAGCTGTTCCCGATGCTGCGGGAAAAGCGGAAGGACCTGTCCGGGAGCCTGTCCGGCGGGCAGCGCCAGATGGTCGCGATCGGCCGGGCGCTCATGTCCGCGCCGGAGCTGATCCTCTTCGACGAGATATCGCTGGGCCTGGCGCCCACCGTCATCAAGGACATCTACCAAAGAATCCGGGCGATCAACCGGGAAGGGGTGAGCGTCGTGCTCGTGGAGCAGGACGTGGCGCGCAGCAAGAAGACGAGCGCCTACAGCTATATCATGCTACGGGGGGAAATGGTCTTGTCGGGCCCGTCGAAGGAACTGGACGACGAGAAGGTGAAAAACGCGTATTTCGGCGTACGTTAGAGGAAAGGATCCACCGTTTCTATGGCACAGGCTGTCTTACAGGGAATACTGCTCGGGGGGGTCTTCGCGGTCGTCGGGATCGGGATGTCGATGATCTTCGGCATCGTGAAGCTGGCCAACCTCGCCCACGGGGAATTCTTCATCCTGGGGGCCTACCTCAGCATGCTGTTCGCGGGGCAGCTGGACATCTCGCCGCTCCTGACCCTCGTGATCGTCGTGCCGCTGATGTTCGTGGCCGGCTACGCCCTGCAGGGCGCCCTGATCAACCGCGTGCTCGGCATGGGGGACGAGCCCCCCCTGCTCATCACGTTCGGGCTGTCGTTCATCCTGCAGAACGTCCTGCTGCTGATCTTCAGCGCAGACCCCCAGACGCTGAAGACGACCTACCAGCTGAAAACCATCGTGGTCTCGGACAGCCTGATCGTGCCGGTCCTCTACCTGGTCAATTTCATCGTCGGCGCGCTGGTGATCCTGATCCTCGGGCTCTTCCTGCGGTTCACGTACACGGGCCAGGCGATCCGCGCCGTCAGCGACGACAACATGGCCGCCTCCCTCATGGGCATCAGCGTGAAGCGCAGCTACAGCATCGCCATGGGCATCGCGACGTCGACGGCGGCCGTCGCGGGCGTCGTCATCGGCACCACGTTCACGTTCTACCCTTATACGGGCAGCGAGTATCTGCTCGTCGCGTTCGGCGTCGTCGTCCTCGGCGGCATGGGGAGCATCCCCGGCACGCTCGTCGGCGGCCTCGTGTTCGGGCTGGCCAGGACCATCGGCAGCCAGGTGTTCGGTACGAACTACCAGATGATGATCGGCTACATCATCCTTTTGGCCATGCTGATGATCCGCCCGCAGGGGTTGTTTTCGAAATGAGCCGGCGCATGAAAACCGAATACGGCGTTTTCGCCGTGGTCCTGGCCGTCCTGTTTGTGCTGCCCCTCACGGGCGCCGCGTCGGACAACGCCATGCGCATCGCGTTCAACATCGCGCTCTACGCGGTCTTCGCGCAGATGTGGAACCTGATGTGCGGCTACGCGGGCCTGCTGTCGCTCGGGCAGCAGATGTTCATCGGCGTCTCGGGCTACGCGACGGCGGTGGTCTGCACGAGCTACGGGATGCCCTTCGTGCTGGGGCTGCTGGTGAGCGGCGTGGTCTCCGCCCTGCTCGCGCTCTTCCTCTCCGTCCTGCTGCTGCGGATGCGCGGCCTGTATTTCGCGATCGCCACGTGGATCGTCTCGGAGATGATCAAGATCCTGTTCACGGGGTGGAAGCTCGTCAACTACGCCGGCGGCATGACGATACGCGTCACGCCCTACCCCACGCTCAGCCAGCAATTCATGCTGATCCTGGCGCTGGCGGCGGCCTCCTTCCTCCTGGTGCAGGCAATGCTCCGTTCCAAGATCGGCCTCGGCCTGGCCGCGATGCGGGACGACCCGGACGCCGCCGCGGGCCTGGGCGTCAACATCTTCAAGATGAAGACCCTGTGCTTCACCGTGTGCGGGTTCGTCACGGGCATCGGCGGCAGCATCGCCTACCTGAACAGGCTGTCCGTCTTCCCGAACGGCGCCTTCGCCATCGACTGGACCATCGCGATCGTCTTCGCGGTCATCATCGGCGGCACCTCGACGGCGACGGGGCCGATCGTCGGCGCCTTCGTCTACGTGCTGCTGTTCAACTTCCTCTCCCGCTACGCCGGGTACAGCAACATCATCCTCGGCGTCATCGCGATCGCCGTCATCGTCGTGGCCCCGAAGGGCATCATGGGCACGCTGCAAAACAGGTTCAAATTCGAGCTGTTCTCCTCCACGCGCCCGTCTCTGGACTGAGCGTCACTGCAATCCTTTGACTGCCTGTACGATCCGCGCCGCGGTGAGGCCGTATTTCTCTTGCAGGAAATCCTGCGGGCCCACGCTGCCGAACGCGTCCTCGACGCCCACCTTGGCCGTCTTCACGGGCAGGCCCAGCTTTGAGAGCGCCCCGAGCACCGCGTCGCCGAGCCCGCCGATGACGTTGTGGTTTTCCGCCGTCACGATCCGCCGTTGCGAGCGAGTAGTTCACGCCCTCGGAGACCAGCCGCATCTCGCCGGAAAGCACGAACAGGATGGTGATGGAGGCGTCCAGGTACTCGTTCTTGTTGCACGTCGCATCGATGATCTCAAACCCGAGATCATTGCCGACGCTCCTGGCGATATACCCTTGCTCGTCACTCATGATTGAACACGCCCGCTATGAATAGATGGCCGCCATCCCGGCACGTCTCGCCTTCCATAGGCATAGTATACAAAAAGCCGACTGTTTGCACAATCGGCTTTTTGCTGGTGCGTTGTCCTCTCCTGTCTATATGTCGAGGTAGGAGTCTGCGTAGAGGATGCGGTTCAGGATGACCTCGCTCGTCTTGACCGATTCCATGAGCCGCTTGTCGAGCGGGTTGAGGATCGCGGAGGTGAGGTTGCACTCGATGGCCATCGCGCACAGGATGCTGTCGACGATCGGGCGCACGTGCGGCGGCATGCCGTTGCTCGCGTTCGAGAGGCCGACGACGGACTGGAGGCCCATCTCCGAGATGTCCCGGATGCAGTCGAGGAACTCGCGCTGCTTCTCCTGCATGCCCTTGATGACGAGGGTGAGCGGGTCGAAGAAGACGTCCTCCGCCGGGTCCATGCCCACTTCCATCGCGCGCTCCAGCATCTCCTGGAGGTATTCGCTGCGCTCCTCGTTGTTGCGCGGCACGCCCTTCTTCATGAGGAGGGCGATGACCTTCGCGCCGAACTCGGCCGCGAGGTTGATGTTGTCGATGCGGTCGCCGGCGTCCGCCGAGTTGACGATCGCGCGCGCCTTGGCGGAGTTGTAGACCTCCAGGCCCGCGCGGATGGCGTCCTGGTTGGCCGTGTCGAGCACGAGCGGCACGTTGTCAAGCGCCTGCTGCAGCCCCGTCACGGCCCATTTCATGATTTCCGTGCCTTCCTTGGCGGCCGGGCCGATGTTGACATCGATGTAGTCCGCGCCCGCGTCAAGCTGCTCCTGCGCGCGCTTGATGAGCGGCTGGATGTCGCGGTTTGCGATCGCCTCTTTGATTTCCGGCGAAATGACGTGGATGCGCTCGCCGATGATCATCAATTTTTCCATGGGTTTCTTCTCCTTTTCCCTTCATCCAAACTATGATGCGTAGCGTTCCTTCAGGAACTTCACAAGGCTGATGGCCTCGTTGGGCCCGATGATGATGTTCCAGCCCGGCAGGCTTTCCTCGAGCTCGCCCTTGAGGACGGCCACCTTGCCCGGCATCACGAGGTCGCGGTTTTTGATCGTCCCCTCGATATCCGCATCCTTGATGAACTTCGCGATCGACGCCGCCGACAGCTTGCCCGCTGCCCACGCCGTGAGCACCGAGTAGCCGCCCGCATCCGGGATCAAGAGGTTCATCGGGACGCCGGAGCGCTCGATCTCGCCCGCGATGATGAAATACGTCAGCGCAAAATCGACCGTCAGCACGCACGCCGAATCCGCGCCCGCGCCGTTGATCGGATAGTTGCCGACTTCGACCGTCATCGGCTTCTGCGGATCCGTGTAGATGTTCTGCCGCAGCCCGTAGAGCGGGAGCGCCTGCGCGTAGGACATCTCGGACAGGATCACGATGGAGCCGTATTTCAGCGTGAAGAGCGACGCGAGGCCGGTCTCCTTGTGGGGGCAGCCGCCGCCGAGTTTGCTGACGTTGACGATGGTCGGGTAGCCCATGCTGCGGTCGCCGTCCTTCAGCGCCGCGCGCCGGATCTGGACCGCGTTCGCGAAGGCTTCCTTCACGGAGGCGGAGCCGACGTCGATGACGAGGTCCTTGTTGTCCGCCTCTTCGAGCGCCTTGACCGTGTCGTAGATGGCGTCCAGGGACGGGCCCGTCACACCGAGGAGCGCGCCCGCGCCCTTCGCGAGGTCGCTCATCTCTTTGTAGTTGTCCGGCGTCGCGCCGTTCAGGATCGGCTTGGCGTCGCCCACGGCCGCGAGGGCTTCCTTGGCCGCGTCCACATCCTGCACCTCGAGGATGACCGCGCGCCCCAGGGCCGCCGCCTTCTTCACTGCGTCCACAAACGCCGCTTTGTCGCCTGTGTATTCCACGTTGATCGCGTCGACCTTCATATGCTCGCCGATGCGCTCGTAGTCGACCTTCTTCGCCGCCTCGAGCTTCGCGTCCGCGTCCGCGCCCGTGATCGTCACGGCAAACGGGTTGCGCGCAACGAACGTCTTGTCGTGCCGGAACAGCACCGTCTCGCCGCCGAGCGCGAGCTCCGCGTCGCCCGCGCCGAATTTCAGCGCCTTCATCGGCGGCGCCGTCGCTTCGGACAGGGAGGCCAGCGCGTCCGCGCTCATATGCGGGCACGCTTCGATCTGCGCCGTGCCCTGCGCGACCTTCATGGCGAACGCCATGCAGGTGGGGTTGCCGCACTCCTTGCAGTTGGTGCGCGGCGTCAGTTTAAAGATATCAAGTCCTTTCAGAGCCATTGGTTTTCCTCCTTACATCAAATCCGCAATGATGCCCGCGACGGTTTTCACGGACGCCGGGTGCTTCAGGATCACGGCGTTCGACCCCGACGCGAGGCAGGCCACCGCCGTCGTGATCTCCATGTCGATGCCGCGCTCTTCGGCGGGCCCCCATTCCGGGAAGTCCTCTTCGGAGACGATGCTTTCCTTCACGCCCCACGTCTCGTCCGCGAGCGGCGTGATGATCGGCGCCTGCAGCATGTCGTCGTTCTGCGAGAGGCCCGCGCCGCGGATGCGCTCCATCGCGGAGGCCACGTACTCGAAGCCGTAGCCCGCCGTCGCCGTACCGACCTGCATGACGAGGCTCTCGGACTTCACGCCCTGCTGCGAGATCATCACGTTGAGCTGTTTTGCGAGGTTGATGTCCACGGCGGATTCCGCCGCGATCTTTTGCCCGTAGGCGAGCACCGCGCCGACCGCGATGCCTTTGTAGTTGTCTTCCAATGCGCTGAGGAGCAGGACATTCTTGCCTTCGAGCGCCTCGGCGACCTTGCCGAGCAGCTGCCCGTCTTTCTCCGCGTTGCCCGTGCCCTGGATGACGAGCGGCTTCGTGACCGCGTCCGCCACCTCTTTGCACTTCGCCACGCTCTCCTCGATCGGCGCGTCGTCGCCGTTGGGGTCCGCGGAAGCGAGCGTGAAGCTCACAAACGACGCGCCCTCGGCTTCGCTGGCGCGCTTCGCGACGTCCGCGAGGCTCTCCGCGCCCTTATAAAACTCCGCCACGCCCGGGATGTCCCGGTCCGGCCCCTTGTCGGAAAAGTCGATCCCGACGACGGGGGGGTGGGCGTACTCCTGGTCGAACGCGTACAGCGGAAATACACTCTCCCCGCCGAGTGTCACCGCGCTGTCGCCCGTGCCAAACGTCACTTCCGCGACCTTGGCCGTGAACACTTGTGGATTCTTCGTAAACGCCATATTCTCCTACTCCTTTCAACTACAATTACTTTTATAAAATCTGAGGCAACTACTTAGATAAGTGGGTACTTAGATAAGCGGTTCCATCTCCAGCACCGGGTGCCCGTTCTCCGAGAGGAAGTCCATCATGGCCTCCGCCTCTTCCGCCACCGTCTCGTCCGCGATCTTGTCCGTGAAGTCGTCGATCCCGTACAGTTCCTTGGCCACCGGGTCGAGCTTCGGGCGCACGAGGTCCTTCAGCTCCTTCGGCATCCAGACGATGCGGCCGGGGCCGCCCTCCGCCTTCATGAATTTGCGCGAGCTGATGAACTGCTTCCCGTGGCCCATGAAGCCCGGGGTCTGCACGCCGCCGCCCGTCATCGACGCCATCTCCGGGAAGCTCATCCCCAGCGGCGTCATGCCCTGGTGCTCGCGGTTGACGATGACCACGCCCTGCGAGAACGGCTCGATGCCGCAGATGCATTCGAAGCAGCCGCAGCTCGTCATCGGGTCGACCATGATCGAGTACAGCGTCACCTGCTCGAGGTTGCCGTGCGAGCATTTGAACACGTTCTCGTTGACGTCCTCCCAGATGCCGATGTTCTCGTCGACGACCCGGTCCTTCGTCACGATCTGGCACGGGCCCGTCGGGTTCAGCTGGTTTGTCGCCTTCGCGTCCAGCCAGCTCACCGCGCCGCAGAGGCCGAGGCGCTCCGGCGTCACGATGCAGACGTGGGCGGGCGAGAACGACTGGCAAAGGATGCAGTTGTAGAACACCTCTACGGTCTCGTCCGTCATCGTGCCGAGGCGCTCGTCGCGCTTGTCGTAGACCTTCTTGGCCTCCAGGCGCGCCTCGTGCAGCTTCTCGGGATCCGTGATGAGCGTCACCTGGCATTTGTCGACGACGGCCTCGTACTCGCTCTTGATCTTCGCGTACAGCACCTCGCCGATGTGCTGGAAGCGGAAGCCCGCGTCAAACGCTGACTTCGCGATGCGGATGCGCAGCACGTCGCGCTGGCCCGTGTGCATGACGCCCTCGATGCAGTTGATGAAATTGTGGAAGTTGCGCTCGAAGACGGGCTCGAAGTCGCTCTGCATGTCCTTGCCGCAGACCTCCGCGATCATGCCGAAGCCGATCGACTCCCCTTCCTCGAACTCGTCGATGTCCTTGCCGATGAGCTCGATGCGGTGGTCCTCGATGAGGTGGGACTCGGCCGTCCGCACAAGCTCGAACGTGTCGTACTTCGACCCGTCGATGTCGAGGCGCATGTCGTTCTTGCGCACGATCTCGCCCTCGAACGCCGTCGAGAACGCGACCGGGATGTCGATGTTCGTGATCTTGATCTTGATGTCGCGGGCCTCGAGCGAGGTCTCGATCCAGTCCTTCGTGTCCTTCTGGATGAGGATGGACTTCGGCACGCGCCACATATCCTTCTCGTCGTCGGTGATGACGGGGAAGCCCATCGCGATGGCGCCCGCGCCGCACGCCACGACGATGTCCGTGACGGGGTCGAAGACGTTGACGAAGGCGTGGATGCGGTAGTAGGTGTAGTCGTCAAACTCCCATTTGTCGCCCGGCTGCACGGCGCCGAAGATCATGGCCGCGCGGTAGACGAAGGAGATGATGTGCGCGACCTGCCAGATGTCCGGGCCGACCGCGACGACGCGCACGTTGAAGCCGAAGTTCATGCCCTGCCGTTTGACCTGGTCGATGACGCCGCCGAGCAGGAAGACGAAGATGCCGCGCGTCTGGTAGCCCTTCACGAGCTCGACCGCCTCCTCGTCGCTGGGCGCGGGGTTGTAGATCACGACGAAGCCGGGGATGTCGTCCGTGACGAGCGGCACGCCGAGCTCGCGCACCTCCGCGTCGGACAGGTGCCCGTGGTACTCGCCCTTGTAGGGGTCGGGGTCCTTCGCGTATTTGCAGGCCTCGATGACCTCCGCCGCCATGAACGTCCCCTTGCCCATGTTGAAGATGTTCGTGAGGCGCGGCTCGTGGACGTTCCACGTCTTCGCCTCCTCGAACGCCGCCTTCAGGTCGCCGAGGTTGTTCACCTGCTTCGCGAGGTAGGCGCTGATCGTCGCAAGCCCGTACGCCGTGTTCGGCATCGCGACCGGCGCGCTCTCCCCGAGCTCGGCGATTGTCTCGTCGAGCGTCTTCTGCGCGAGTGCGTACATCTCGTCCGCACCGTCAAACACCCTGTCAAACAGTTTTTTCATAATCAATTTTCTCCTTTATCGCCTCAATTTCCTTTGTAACGCTTTCACCGGTCTCGAACGGCGAGCCCTCGCGTTTGTCCGCGTCGATCACCTCATCCGAGTACGAAATGAACCCCAGAAAATCATCGCCCTCCACGCGCTCCTGAATAAATTGCCGGTCCTCCTGCGAGCGCACCTTGTTGCCGACGACGTACACCTTCCTGACGCCGAGGTCGGCCGCGAGTTTCTTGATCTTGTGGTAGGTCTGCAGGCTCCTGGCGCCCGGCTCCGTCACGACGATGAACACGTCCACCATGCCCGCCGTGCCGCGCCCGAGGTGCTCGAGCCCCGCCTCCATGTCCATGATCACGAGGCTGTCGTCGCCGACGACGAGGTGGCTGATGATCCGCTTCAGCATCACGTGCTCGGGGCAGACGCAACCGCCGCCGCCCGTCTCGACCGTGCCCATCACGAGCAGCCGCACGCCGTTTTTCTCGCGCGCATACCGGTCGGGGATGTCCTTCACCTCGGGGTTGATCTTGAAGAACTTGCCGAAGCTGTCCTTCGTCGACCCCGTGCGCTCCGCGATCAGGTCCGTCATCTCGGAGATCGGCGTGATCTCCAAAAGCTCCTTCTCCGTGAAGCCGAGCGCAAGCCCGAGGTTGCTGTCCGGGTCGACGTCGACGGCGAGGACCGTCTTGCCCTCGCGCGCGTACAGGCCCGCCAGGATTGCGACCAGCGTCGTCTTGCCTACCCCGCCTTTTCCCGTGACAGCGATCTTCATCGTCAGATGCCGAGCGCCTCGCGCTTCTTCTCAATGCCCGCGATGATCGACTGCACGAGCTCGTGCGGGTCCTTGTTGATCACGTAGCCGGCGCCGCAGATCGGCCGCGTGCCCTCCGTGATCAGCTCCATCATCTGCGTGCTGCCCTTCACCTGCGGCTCGATGCCGAGGTAGACGTCGATGCCCGTCGCGACGACGTAGTTTGCGATCGCGACCGCCTTCTCGCTCATCCACTCCGGCGCGCAGCCCACGATTGGCAGCTGCGTCGTCTCGACGCCCCAGTCCTTCGCGATGCTCGTGACGAGCAGCATCATGCGGCTGATGTCGACGCACGCGCCCATATGGAGCACGGGCGGGATGCCCACGAGCGTGCAGACGCGCTTCAGGCCGTCGCCGCAGATCTCCTTGGCGTCCATGCGCAGCAGCCCCGCCTTCGTCGCCGCCTGCGACGCGCAGCCGCTGCCGACGATGAGGATGTCGTTGGCCATGAGCTCCTTCATGATCTCGATGTGCGAGTAGTCCGCGCGCACCTTCGGGTTGTTGCACCCGACCATCGCGACCGCGCCCCTGAGCACGCCGCTCTTGATCGCCTCGATCGCGGGCTTGTAGCTGCCGCGCGGGTCGTCGATGATGTGGCTGTTCGTGACGCCGTCCAGCTCCTTGATGATCTGCACCGTCGGGTAGCCGACCGTCGCGTCCTGCCGGTGCTCGGGGATGAAGACCTTCGAGCGGTCGCGGTTTTCATAGTTGTCGATCGCGGATTTCACGAGCGCCTTCGCCTTCTCGTACGCGTGCTCCGCGTCGTCCGCCGTGAACTCGATGTACTCCGAGCCGGGGATGCGGCAGATCGGCGACGTCGTGATGAATTTCGTATGGAAGCACTCCTGCAGCCGGCCGAGCGCCGGGAAGATGCACTGCACGTCGACGGCCATCATCTCGACCGCCCCCGTGAGCAGCGCGTTCTCCTGCTGGAGGAAATTGCCGGCCATGCGCACGCCGTGGCGCATCGTCGCCTCGTTGGCCGTGCAGCACAGCCCCGCGATGTTGATGCCCTGCGCGCCCTTGGACTTCGCGTAGTCGAGCAGCTCCTTGGACTCGGCCGCGAGCACGATCATCTCCGAGAAGGACGGGTCGTGCCCGTGCACGATGATGTTGACCTGGTTCTCCTCGAGCACGCCGAGGTTGCCCTCCGTGGAGCGGACCGTCGGCGTCCCGAACAGGATGTCCGTGAAGTCCGTGCCCATCATCGAGCCGCCCCAGCCGTCGGCCATGCCGACGCGCAGGCTCTGCCGCACGAGCACCTCGGCGTCCGCCGTGTTGCCCATATTCGTCATGTGCAGGGACGTCGAGATTTCGCGGTCGATCGCGCGCGGCGCGATGCCTTCCGCGTCCCACACCTTCTGCCGCTCTTCGGTGCCCCGCTCCAAATAACGGAGCGTGCCGAACGGCTTGCCGAACTCCATGAGGCCGACTTCCGCGACCTCGTGCGCGATGTCGTAGATGTCCCGGTCCTCGGTCTCGATGCCCCACTCCTTCGCGTTGGCGATCAGTTTGTCGGGATCCTTGATCGTGTAAGGCCCGTTTGCGTTCGTCTTGTGGAGGACGTGCGCGATCTCGCGCGCGTGGTCGGAGTGCGCCGCGCTGCCCGCCGCCGCCATGCGCAGGTAGTGCCGCCCGGCGATCGCGTGCGCGTCCGCGCCGCAGATGCCGTACTGGCCCTTCGGCGTCACGCGGCACGGCCCCATCGAGCAGATGCGGCAGCAAATCCCGTCCTCGCCGAATTTGCAATGCGGCTCCTGCTGCTTCTTGCGGTCCTCGTACGTGTCGATGCAGAGCTCGCACGCAATCTCTTTGAGCCTTGCGGTATCCGCCTCCATCTCTTCAATCGTGGTGAATGGTTTCATTTCTTTCATTTGATAATCCTCCCCAGTAACGAAGTAAAAGCCTTCCGGGCGACGCTGTCTTCCGGCAGCGTAGATGTCGGTATGCCTTCCGAGTCGTATTTGTAAACCAACGCGTCCTGCGGGATGACGCCCGCCAGCTCGAGGCCGTGCTTCTCGATCTCCTCCCGCACGCCGTCCTCCAGGAGCCCGTCCGGCGCCCGGTTGACGATGAGCTTCACGCCGTCCGCGACCTTCATCTTGAGCTCGCGCGTCAGTTCTTCGATGCGCGCGGCGGCCTGCACGCCCCGGCGGGAGCAATCGCTCACGATGAGGATCAGGTCCACGCCGGGCAGGATGCCGCGCGACAGGTGCTCCATGCCCGCCTCGTTGTCCACGACGACGGTGCGGTAATTGTTTGCGTATTTCGAAAGATGCGCCTGCAGGAGGCCATTGACGAAGCAGTAGCAGCCCTTCCCCTGCGTGCGGCCCATGACGAGCAGGTCATAGTCATCTTCCTCGGTGACGGCGTCCATGAACGCCATGTTCAGGTACTCCTGTTTCGTGGTGGCGGGGTTCACGGGGCTGTCCGGGTCGAGGTCTGCGTTGATGATGTTCTCGCGCAGCTCGCCGAGCGTCTTCTCGATCTCCACGCCGAGCACTTCGTTGAGGTTGGAGTTGGCGTCCGCGTCCACCGCGAGGATGGGCGCGTGTCCGTTTTCGGCAAGCCAACGGATCAAGATGCCCGTCAGGGTCGTCTTGCCCACGCCGCCTTTGCCTGTCACCGCGATCGTATACGCCATTTGCTCCTCTCTCCCGTTACTTTTTTCGCTCCACCCAGGACCGGCACAGCTGCACGGCTTCGTAAGCGTTCTTGCTCCATGCGTCCGCGCCGACGTATTTGCATACCTTCTCGCTCACGGCGTCGCCGCCGATGATGATCTTCGTACCGCGCCGCAGCCCTGCCAGCGCCTCCACGGTCTCCTTCATGGAGTCCACCGCCGTCGTCAGGAGGCCCGAGAGCCCCACGATGTCCGCGCGGTATTTCTGCGCCGCGTTCAGGAACGCCTTCGGCGGCTGGTCGATGCCGATGTCGATGACGCGGAAGTTTGCGGCCTCGAGCATCGTCCCGAACAGGTTCTTGCCGATGAAATGGATGTCCCCTTCCACCGTGCCGAGCACCACCGTCCCCGCCGACAGGTCGCCCGCGAAACCCAGCAAGGGCTTCAGCTTCTCCACTGCCCCGGAGAGCATCGCGCCCGCGAACACCAGGTCCCCGACAAAATACTGCCCGCTTACGAACCGCGCGCCCACGATGTCCATCCCTTGCTGGCAGGCCTCGAGCACCTGCCGCGCCTCGTCTTCTGTGGGCCTTGCGACCAGAAGGCCGTCCAGCAGCGTCGTCAGATGGTCACTGTCGAGATCGCCGACCGCCGCCTTCAGTTCCTCCGTGTCGAGCATCAAGCCTTTTTCGGCGGCCCGATCACTCCGTCGCGGAACGCTTTCAGGTACCGCATGCAATACTCGTCATTGCCCAAAAGCGCGTCCGTTGCGTACATCGTCATACGCATGTCGGCGCTCGTCGGGTCCATGATGGCGCTGTCCATGCCCGCGCTCATCGCGAGCGCGAGGAACTGCATGTTGATCGCTTTGCGGAACGGCATGCCGAAGCTGATGTTCGAAAGGCCGCTCGTGATGTGCACATCGGGGTATTTCTCCTTGATGAGGCGTACCGCCGCGTTGAAGTTGATGAGGGAATCCGCTGTCGTCGCGAGCGTCGTCACGAGCGGGTCGATGTAGAGCCGGTCGACCGAGATGTCGTTCGCCTTCGCCTGCTCGATGATGTTCGTCGCGATCTGGAGCTTCACGGCGGGGTCCGTCGGGATGCCGTTCTGGTCGCAGGTCAGCGCGACCACGTTCCAGTCCGTGCCTTTGAGGGCGGGCAGGATCGCTTCGCATTTGCCTTCCTCGCCGGAAATCGAGTTGATGATGCCGGGCTTCTTCGCGAGCGGGATCATTTCCAAGATGACATTGACGTCGCTGCTGTCGAGGCTCAGCGGCGTGTCGACCGTGTCCTGCACGAGGCCGATGAGCCATTTGAGCGTCTCGCGCTCGATCTCGGGCGCGGTGCCTGCGCAGACATCGATGTAGGTCGCGCCGTAATCCGCCTGCGCCTTCGCAATTTCGCGGATGTACTTCTCGTCCTTCGCCTCGATCGCCTGCAATGTCCGGGGGATAAAGCCGTTGATTTTTTCTCCGATGATGATCATTTTCTTATCTCCTATTCAACTACAGCGTCTTCCTTCAATTTGGATTATACAAACCGCTTGAAATTGGTACAATCCTACCGGAAGGCGCAGAATGAAACAACCTCATCCTACAAAATGTAGGATGAGGTTGTATTGTGCTGTTTTTCCTGCTATTCCAAGCATTTACTCGAACAGGCTGTTGATGTATTTCACCGTGACGGCGGCGTCTTCGCAGTACGCGTCCGCGCCGATCTTGTCGGCCCAGCGCTGCGTGACGGGCGCGCCGCCGACGAGCGTCTTGACCTTGCCCTTGAGGCCCGCCGCAGCGACGAGGTCCTCGATCGTCTTCTGCTCGGTCATCGTCGTCGTGAGGAGCGCCGAGGAACCAATGAAGTCCGCGTTCAGCTCCTGCGCCTTCGCGATGAACTGGTCGGCGGGCACTTCGCGCCCGATGTCGTAGACCTCGACGCCGTTCGTCTTGAGCAGGGAGGCGACGATGCCCTTCCCGATGTCATGCACATCGCCCGCGACGGTGCCGAGCACGAACACGCCCTTCTTCTGGACTGCGCCGGCTTCCATCTTCGACTCGATCTCCTCGGTGACCTTCTTCATCACCTCGCTCGCGAAGATGAGCTCGGGGAGGAACAGCTCGCCCGTGCCGAAGCGGTCGCCCACCTCGCGCATGCCCACGCTGAACCCCTTTGAAAGCAGCTCGACAAGGTCGACCCCGCCCTCTTCCGCTTCCTTCACGATCGCAACCGCGACATCCTCATCGGAATCGATGATTGCGTCCGCCGCCTTCTGGAACAATGCTTCCTTGTCTGCCATGATTGAACTCCTTTCCTAACGCCTCGCCCTTTTTGGAGGGCAAACCACCATAACCTCTCTACCAAGCATTTCCGAGTATAGAGTCTCAAGCAATGTGAGAGTCAATACCTCTCTTGCCGTTTATTTACTGCAAATAACGTGCCAACGCAAGAAAAGGCAATTCTCAAGCTTGTACGCCGAAAATCCAATGAAGAACTGCATCTTTGAGGCAAATCTGCATTATAGCGTTTTTCCGCCGCATTTCGCCCGCTTCAGGATGCGGATCACGGTGGACTGGTCCACCTTGAGCAGGCTGGCCGCCTTGTAGCTGGAGCCCGTCAAATCGTAGGCCTCCTTCACGATCTGGTTCTCGAACTGGATGCGCGCGTCCTTCAGGGATTTGCCGCCGATCGACCGGAAGCCCGCCGGGGAGGCCGGGGCCTCCATGGCCGTGCCCTCGCGCAGCACCTCCTCGACGTTCTCGCGCTCGATCCGGATGTCCTCCGAGGAGACGTAGAGCCGCTCCACGACGTGCTCGAGCTCGCGCACGTTGCCCGGCCACGAATAGGTCATGAGCACGTGCACGGCCGCCGTGCTGATCGTCTTCACGGTGCGGTATTTGGCGTTGAGCCGGGAGATGAAATAGGTGATGAGCGCCTGCATGTCCCCCACGCGCTCGCGCAGCGGCGGGATGTGCATCGGGATCACGTTGAGCCGGAAATAGAGGTCCTTGCGGAAGAGGCCCGTGTCGCAGCGCGCGCGCAGGTCCGCGTTCGTGGCCGCGATGACGCGCACGTCCACCCGCTTCTCGCCGCCGCCGCCCACGCGGGAAAACGTCCCGTCCTGCAGGAATTCCAGCAGCTTGACCTGCGAGGAGAGCGGCATCTCGCCGATCTCGTCGAGGAAGAGCGTGCCGCCGTCGGCCAGCTCGATCATGCCGCGCTTGCCGCTCTTCTCCGCGCCCGTGAAGGCGCCGGGCTCGTATCCGAAGAGCGTCGACTCCATGAGCGTCTCGGGGATCGCGCCGCAGTTGATGCGCACGAACG
The DNA here is from genome assembly GCA_031272365.1 of Eubacteriales Family XIII. Incertae Sedis bacterium. GTDB lineage: Bacteria > Bacillota > Clostridia > Peptostreptococcales > Anaerovoracaceae > WRFF01. Next base: position 71,447 of record JAISTX010000056.1, on the reverse strand, counting down.
GCCCGTTTTTCCGGGGGCTGAACCAGTGCAGCGCCTTCGCCACGATGCCCTTGCCGACGCCCGTCTCGCCCTCGATGAGCACGGTCACGTCGAGCGGCGCGATGCGCGCCAGCATGTCCTTGATGCTCGCCATCTGGGAGCTGCGCGTGATGAGCCCGACCTCGTCGAAGATGTCCTCGCGCATCGCGTCGAGCGCCTCCCCTTTGAGCTGGAGCTCCTGCTCCTGGCGGTTCACCGTCGTCATGAGGTCGTTGATCTCGTCGACGTCCTTGGACGTCGTGATGACCATCTCGAGCCGCTCGTGCTTCTCGTCGAACAAAGGGACGCTCGTCGCGAGCAGCGTCCGCCCGGTGCGCAGCTTCTGGAGGATCGTCACGGTGTGCCCGGCCTTGATGGCCTCCCGCGTGGAGCTGACATTGTAATACCCCTCGCTCACGAGGTCGTCGACGTTCTTGCCGATCAGGTCCGTGACGGAGATGCCGATCCACGTCGTGGAAGCGGGGTTCGCGAAGATCACCGTGCCCGTCCGGTCCGTGACGATGACCTCCTCGCCGAGGGATTCAATCATGAATTTGTAGAAATCCCCTTTGTAGCGCTCCGGTTCGCCGGCCGGAAACAATTCTGCAAACCATCTCTCCATAGGTGTATTATAGTATCATTATAGAAAGGAATGCAATAACAAATTAATGCAGAACTGCATGAATTGCGGGATTCGTTTTCACCAATTTTACGGCATTGCGAAAGTGGCATGTTATTTGCAATATAATTATTGAAAATAATCGTACACAATATTGCCTCGATGTGGAGAAAGGAGTTTCTATGGCGGAATATTTCACAAGAATGGGTGACGGCGAGGCCCTGTGGCAGTCGGAAGACGAGCTGCGGGCGGACGTCGAAGCCGGCGTGGAGGACGCGGTCAAACGCGGCAAGGCCAAGCCGCTCGACGACGCGGACATCGCGCATCTGATGGACATCCTGAAGATGCCGGAGAAGAATGTCAGCGTCGAGCGCGGCTGCGAGGGCATCCACACCTTCGACGCGGGGACGCTGAAGCTGCCGATCCGCTCGGCGGTGCCGGTGAGCCGCCACGTCACGCTGCTCATCCACGAGCGCATCCTGTGCTCGGACACGATGGAGCTTTGCAACACGGACTACAGTTTCAAGATGGTGAAGAACTGCGCGCCCGAGGAGGCCATGCAAATGGAGCAGGCGCAGCAGGACATGATCATGCCGGTCTTCTACGGCGCGATGCCGAACCTCGGCCTCTACACGAAGCCCGACGGGCAGTTCGACAATTGGGCGGAGCTGCTGCCGCAGGGCAAGATCAAGGAGGCGATGGATGCGCAGGAAGGCGCGGCGGAGCAGTGCTACGAAGACATGCTCTACATCTCCTCGCTCCAGGCGGAAGCGGGCGCGTGCGGCATCCAGTTCGACACGGCGGGCGCGTCGGGCGACGCAGATCTGCTGGCGGCGCTGAAGACGACGAAGGCGCTCAAGGAAAAATACCCGGACACCTGCGTCACGATGGGCATGGCCAACGAGTTCACGCTCGGCATGCACGGCAAGCTGGAGTTCGAGGGCGACAAGCTCGCGGGCAAATACCCGCGCGACCAGGTGCAAAGCTGCGCGAAGGCGGGCGTCGACATGTACGGCGCGGTCATCAACACGAACAGCTCGCGCAGCTTCGCGTGGAACCTCGCGCGTTCCGTCACGTACGTGAAGGAGTGCACGGAGGTCGCGACGATCCCGGTGCTCGTCAACGCGGGCATGGGCGTGGGCGGCATCCCGCTGTCGGCCGTGGCGCCGACGGACGCGACGACGCGGGCGTCGAAGGCTCTTCTGGAGATCGGCAAAGCGGACGGGCTCTAGATTGGCCACGGGGACGCTTACGGCATGGCGATCATGCACGAAATGGCCTCCGGATTGGGCGGAATACGGACTGCTGGAGACATGGTAGCCCGTATGGTCATGAAAGGCATGAGGATCGGCGAAGCGAAGAAGTATGTGGCGGACAAACTGCATTGTGATGTTTTCGACCTGACGGACAGCGCCAAGATGAAGGAGATCAGGGAATCTCTCGATCTGGGCACGGTCAACGACAGGCCGCACGCAAGCTACGGGATGTCCGCGAAGATCAAGATTGCCGAGCTTCTTGACATCAAGATCCCCAGCGTCGAGCTTTTCAAGAAAAAACTTGGGGCAGCGCTGTAAGGCGGGAAGAGGAGGAAGAAGTTATGGGCAAGAGAGATATTTTCCAGGACAAGACGCTCGGCTACAGCATCTTTACGAAGGAAGGCATGGAGCAGATCCACGAGGCGACCATGGACATCATGGAGAACGTCGGCGTGATCGTGCCCGGCGCGCAGGTCCACGAGGTCTACAAGGCCGCGGGCTGCACGTGCGACGCCTCGACGGGGCTCGTGAAGTTCCCGCGCAAGGTCGTGGAGGACTGCATCGAGAAGGTGCCCGCGTCGTTCAAGCTCTACGGCAGGGATCCGAAGTACGACTTCGTCGTCGGCGACGGCAGCCTGCGTTATTTGAATTTCGGGACGGGCGTCGCGGTGAAGGACATCGACACCGGGGAGATCCGGTCTTCGACCAAGCAGGACGTCGGCGAGATCATCCGCTTCATGGACGGGCTGCCGGAGATCGACCTGCTGCATGTGCCGGTCACGGCCGGCGACATCGTGCCGCAGTACTACAAGGACCTGCACGAGGGCGAGGCGATCTTCCACAACACGGTGAAGCCCTTCGTGCACCACAACACGAACGGCAAGAACACGCGGCGCTGGGTCGAGATGTGCTCGGTCGTCGCGGGCGGCAAGGACAAGCTGCGCGAGAAGCCGTTCACGGTCATGGTCGTGTGCCCCAACAGCCCGCTGGAGATCACGGAGGAGGCGGCGGAGATCATCTACGAGAGCGCGCGGGCGGGCCTGCCCATCAACGTGCTTTCGATGGCGCTCTGCGGCGGCACGTCGCCCGTCACGATCCCGGGCACGCTCGTCGTCACGAACAGCGAGTTCATGGCGGGCATGGTGCTCGTGCAGACCGTCAACCCCGGCAACCCGATGATCTACGGCAGCTCGACGACGATCATGGACATGATCACGACGACGTCGCCGGTCGGCGCGCCGGAGCTGGCCATGGTCGGCGCGGGCGTGGCGCAGCTCGGGCGCTTCTATGGCATACCGGCTTACGTCGGCGGCACATAGGGCGACAGCAAGATCGAAGACGCTCAGATCGGCCATGAGAAGACTCTGACGTCCTTAGTCCCGGCGCTCGCAGGTGTGAGCATCATATATGGAGTAGGGATGATCGACAATGGCATATCGATGAGCTATGACGAACTGATCATGGACTGCGAGTTCATCCGCATGATCCGCAAGGTTGCGGCCGGTGTGGAGGTGAACGAGGAGACGCTGGCCGTGGAGGTGATCAAGGCGGTAGGGCCCGTCGGGAATTACCTTTCGCAGAAGCACACCCTGAAGCACGTCCGTGAGATGTCGCGCGCGAGGCTGATCGACCGGAGGGCCCGGGAGCCGTGGGAAAACGACGGCGCGAAGACCCTTTCGGAGCGGGCGCACGAGGAGGCGCTGAAGCATTTCGCGGAGTACAAGGCACCGGAGCTCGACAAGGACGTCGCGGCGCAAATCCGGAAGATCGTGGAGAACGCGGAAGCGGAGACCGACGACGAAATTTGAGCGTCGCCGGTGTTATTGGATATTGATTTGATAAGGGAGGATATGCTACATGGAGAGCAACAAGAACGCAAAGCGTTGGGCCATCAACCCGAAGATGAAGGCGCAGGTGCTGACGGACGACGAAGTGAAGGCTTTGCACCGGACTTCGGTCAAGGTGTTTGAGGAGATCGGCATCCGCGTCGAGAGCATCGAGGCGGCGAAAATCTACGAAAGCGGGGGCGCGACGGTGGAGTACCAGGACAACATCGCCTTTGTGAAGATTCCTGAGAAGATGATCGACGAATGCCTCGCCGCCACGCCGAAATGGCCGGTTTTCCATGGGCGTATCCCCGAATCCGACTACTATACGGGCAAGGACGAAGTGACGCTGACGGTCTTCGGCGAGTGCGTGACCGCGAAGGACCCCGTGACGGGGGAAGTGCGCGAGAGCCACAAGGAGGACCTCGGCAATATGACGCGGTTCTGCGACTACTATGACGACGTGGCCTTTGTCGAGCGCTCCTGCGGGAGCCTCGACAAGCCCGCCGAGACGGAGTCGCTGCACAACCTCGACATCATGATGCAGAACACGTCGAAGCCGGTCTTCCTGGCGGCGATGAAACGCGAAAACTGCAAAAAGATGATCGAGATGGGCTATATCGCGGCGGGCGGCGAGGACAAATTCCGCGCGCGCCCGTTTGTCAACATCTTCGTCTGCCCTGTCAGCCCGCTGACGATGGGCAAGGACGCGAGCGAGATCATCATCGAGGCGGCGCGCGGCGGCGCGGGCATCGCCATCATCCCGATGGGCCTGATGTCCGCGACCGCGCCGGCCACGATCGCCGGCACCGTCGTCGAGACGAACGTCGACGTGCTCGCGTCGATCATCCTCGCGCAGCTCGTGAACAAAGGCACGCGCTGCTTCTACTGCTCGATGACGACGATCATGGACCTCAAGAAGATGATCGCGGCGGTCGGCGCGCCGGAGCACGGGCTCATCAGCGCCTCGGCCGTCAAGCTCGCGCAGTACTACGAGCTGCCGAGCTGCGTGGGCTGCGGCGTCTCCGACAGCAAGGCCACGGACGCGCAGGCGGGCGTGGAATTCACGGCGAACGCGTTCACGGCGGCCATCAGCGGCGCCAACGTGATTTTCGCGGCCGGCGCATTGGAGTACTGTTTGCTCGTGGATTATGCTAAAATGGTCATAGATTGTGAGGCGTTTTCGTTCATACGCAGGATCATCCAGGGCGTCGAGGTCAACGAGGACACGCTCGCCTTCGACACGATGAAGGCAGTCGGCCCCTCCGGGGAGTTCCTTGGCCAGAAGCACACGCGGGCACATATGCGAGAGATGGTCATACCGACTTTGTTCGACCGCAACACGCGGGAAGCGTGGGAAGCCGCAGGCTCTTTGACCATCGAGAAGGTGGCCGCCAAGCGGGCGCAGGAGATCCTAGCCACGCACAAGGTGGCGCCCCTGCCCGAGGGCGCGCAGGAGCAGATCGACAAGCTCATCGCAGACTACGAGAAGGAGCTCGGCGTCGCCCAGTGATTTCGCCCGGCAATCGTCAAGCGGGGTTATTCCTCGGGTCAATCTTCGGATTCTCCTGGGAATCAACAAAATCCAACAGGCCGGGGCAACCCGGCCTGTGCCCTATTTCGCCATAGGGCAGCCGCCACCGCAACACACGGAACAGGTTCAAATACGGCAAGAAAACCGCCCCAAAATCGACCAAATCGCAACCTATTCCGCATGTAGCAACAAGGGCGGCCCCTTTGTCATTCCGGGCTTGACCCGGAATCCATGCTCCAATCCAAAGGCGGATGCGGCAGCATCCGGCCTCCCTACTTTTCCTCAAGCATTTTTTCTATCTCGCGCATTTTGCCGGCGGCGGTTTCCTTGCTTACCAGGGTTTGGCCGCAGAGGGGGCAGGCCGGGAGGTCCGCTTGGTATTTGCTGCCGAGGTATTCCACCTCGCGCTTCCTAAGCGTCAGGGCGGCCCCGTCGCGGCGGCAGGTAGCGCCCTGCCCCGCCGCATCTTCGCCCGACGGCGGGGCGCCCGCGGGTGCGCCGGGGCCTGCGGGCACGAGGCGCATGCGGTGGGCGTAGGCGTCCTCCAGGAGGTACCGGCCCGGCGCCACCTCCCGATATAGCGCCCAGCATGTGATGAGGCCCACCTCGCCGCCCGCGAGGGTGCGGCCGCCCTCGAGCGCGAAGCCCGTGGAATCCGCCTGCGCGGACCGGATCACGGCTTCCACCTCGTCGCGCAGCACGCCGCCGAGGCGCATGCGCTCCGCCACCGCCACAGGGATTTCCAGATCGAGCGGCGGCAGCGCCGATGCCGGCGTCGCGCCGCAGAGAACCTCGAACGCAGCGCGCAGCGCCCTTCTGTTTGCGCGCCGCGTGTCGTAGTCCGGCATGCCGTCCGCCGCCGGGCTGCCCGCCTCCGGGCCGAAAACCGCCTCCAAAACATGCCGGCTCTCGCGGCCGCGCCCGGCGAAGATGTCCCGGCAGTTGCTGCAAGCCGTCAGGATCGGCAGATCCGTCTCCGCCAGCCGGTCCGATGCGACGGCCTCCCCCGTCTCCGGCGCGATATAGTCCTGAAGCCCCCCGAAACCGCAACAGCGCGTGAGCCTGCGGCTGTACCGGAACTCCCGCGCGTCGACGCCCGCCCGCACGGCCAGCGCGCGGAAGGCCTCCTGCATCGCCCCGTCGTGGCGCATCGTGCAGGCGTCGTGCAAAGCAAACGCCCTGCCGGCAAACGGGGCAGCAGCCGCTCCCGCTGCGCTCACTTCACCGGCAGCGCCGGCCCCGGGCAAAGCCCCTTCCGCCAGCGCCTCCGGCAGATACCGCAGCGGGATCTGCGGCACGTGCTCCGCGAGCACCTTGTGGCAGCCCGGGCAGGCGGTCAAAAGGACCGGCCGCCCGAGGGCCTCCCAGTTGTCCACGAGCAAGGCAAACTGCTTCTCCGCCTCGTCCCGGCGCCCTGCCCACAAGGCCGGCGCCCCGCAGCAGCCCAAAAATATGCCGCAGCGCCCGTCGCCCTGCCCGCGCAGGAAATCCCAGCACCTCCGCACCGTCCCAGGCAGGGAGGCGGGAAGCTGGCAGCCCGGGAAGAAGGCGTAGGCGCTCCCCTCGTGCCCGGGCGCGTGCGCACAGAACAGAAACTCCGCGCTGTTCGAAAACGCCAAATCCCGCAGAGGCAGCTCGTGCAGCGTCGCGGGCAGATACCCCTTTTCCCACAGGATCCCCCGCGCGGCGAGGTTGACCTCCGCCATGTCGATGCCCGCCGGGCAGACCTCCTTGCACAGGCCGCAGAGGTTGCAGCTGTTGATGAGCTTCGTCGCGAGCCGGGCCCCCATGCCGGGCATGATGATGAGGTTTTTGGAGATCGAGCGCACGAGCTCGCCGGGGAGCTGCCCCGTCTCCGCCAGATACGGGCAGTGCTTCGCGCACTCGCCGCACCGGCAGCCGATGCAGCGCGCCGCCTCCGACGCGGCCTCTTCGGGCGTATAGCCGCCGCCCGCCGCCTCGACGGGGGCCGACGGGCGGACGCCCTCCAGGTTTGTGTACAGCTCCGACGCGTAGGCCCCTTCGCGCGCACGGCCGGACAGCATGTCCGCACCCTGCAGGAAGCGGTCGATGCCGATCGCCGCCGCCTGCCCGTAGTGCATCGCCGAAAGCGCGTCAAGCCCCTCGCCGGATGCTGCGCCCCCCGCGCCTCCAGCCCCGGACCCGGCGTCCGCACCCCCCGGGAGCTCCGGAAGCTCCGGCACGCCCGCCATAGGCAAACCGCACGCCACGAACACCGCGTCATGCGCCTCGGAAATCTCCTCAAAGGAAGGCCCGCCGGGCCCGCCCACCTCCGAGCGCAGATGGATTTGCAGCAGGTTCGCCCACGCGTCCAAACGCCGGGTTTCCCACGCCAGCGCCCCGGTGGGCAAGCCCGCCGCCCCGACCAAGCGCCCGCCGACGCAGTCCGCCTTCTCATACAGGTCCACGGGGTACCCGCGCCGCACCAAAAGCAGCGCGGCCGTCATGCCGGCGAGCCCCGCACCGATGACGGCGGCGCGCCGCGCCTTCGGCGGCAGCCGCCCCACGCGCTCGCGGAGCAGCGCCCCGCCAGCCTCTTCAGCCTCCGCCGCCGCGAGCGCCGCCCGCACCACCGCGCGCTCGACCTCCGAAATGCGCACGGCCACGCCGCCGCAGGCCTCGGACAGCCGGCACACCCCCTCGCAGGGATGCGCGCACAGGCTCCCCAAGATCAAAGGGAACGGCGCCGCCTTGGCCAAAAACCCAAACGCCGCCGCCATATCCCCCGCAGAAACGGCCGCGAGCATCTCGCGCGCCTCCACGTGAAAGGGGCAGCCCGCCTCGCAAAACGGCGCGTGCAGCCCCAGACACCTTTCCTCGATCCGTTGTATATCCTGCGGTTCCCGAATCACCGTATCCGTATCACCGACCTCTCATCACCGGCCACGCATCGCAGCAACAGCGCCACCGCATCGTCACTGCGGCATCGCCGCCAGCACCTTCTCCGGGAGCGCGGGCAGATGCGTCACGCGCGCCCCGCACGCGCGGTAGATCGCGCCGATGATCGCCGGGTGCGGCGCCGTCAGCGGCAGCTCCCCGCAGCCCGCCGCGCCGAACGGCCCCGACGCGCGCGGCGTCTCGAGCAGCGTCACGGACAGGTCGTCCGGGATGTCGTCGATATACGGGATCCCGCAGGCCACCATCGTCGTGTGCTTCTCCAGATCCTCGAAATCCTCCTTGAGCGCGAGGCCGACGCCCTGCGCCATGCCGCCGAGCAACTGCCCCTCGACCGCGAGCCGGTTGCCGACCACGCCCACGTCCGCGAACATCTCCATGCTCAGCACCTTCGTCTTGCCGGTCTTCGTGTCGACCTCCACCTCCGTCAGGAAAACGCCGTACATATACGTCGGCACCGGGCGGAACTGCAGCGTATCCTCAACGACCGCCTCGCAGATCGACCCCGTCGCAAAGCTGCCGGAGTACTTCACCGGCAGGCCCTCGGCCACCATCTCGTCGTACGTCCGGTATGTGCCGTCCTCCTTGCGCATCGCGTCCAAAAGCTTGTTCGCCGAGTCGATGATCGCGTTCCCGACGACGTACTGGCACCGGCTCGCCGCCGCCGGCCCGCTGTTCGGGCACAGCGCCGTGTCGTTCAGGCAGAGGTGTATCTGGTCCGGCGTGAGGCCGAGCGGGCGCAGCGCCTCGTGCGCCGTGCCGAGGCTGCCGATGTCGGCGCCCTGCCCGTGGTCCTCCCACGTATTGTAGATCGTCACGCTGCCGTCCGGGTGCAGCTCGATGTCGCTGCCCGCCGCGTCGTTGCTGTCGCGCGAGACGTTGTACACCCCGATCGCGATGCCCATGCCGTATTTCAGGTGAGGGGCCCCGTCGCCCTCCGCCCGCACGCCGCGCTTCTTCACATCCTCGCACAGCGCGTCGTACTTCGGCTTGGCCATCTCCAGCAGCGCCGGCAAGGGGTAGACGTCCGGCGCGTCGCCCGTCGGCGTCGTCGCGCCCGGCCGGTACACATTCTTGTAGCGGAACTCCCACGGATCCATCCCGAGCGCCTCCGCCACCTGATCCATGAGCGACTCCGACGCAAACTCCGCCTGCGGCGACCCGTAGCCGCGGAACGCCGACCCGAACGCGTGGTTCGTGAACACGCACCGCCCGACGCCCCGGTTGTTCGGGATGTCGTAGCCCGCCGTGATATTGCGGATGATCTTGATCGTGAGCAGGTCGCCGAACTCCGAATACGCACCGTGGTCCATATAGAAATCCGACTTCAAAGCCGTGAGCTTGCCGTTCTTGTCCGCCCCGGCCTTGAGCGTGAAATACGCCGGCGACCGCTTGCCCGTGTAGGTGATGCTCTGATAATAATCATAGCCGAGATAGCACGGCCGCCCCGTCGCCAGCGTCGCGACCGCGCAGAGCGCCTCCAGCGTCGGGCTCAGCTTGTAGCCGAACGAGCCGCCCATCGGGTTCTGGATGATCCGGATCTTCTCCTGCGGCAGGCCGAGGCCCTCCGCGATCATCGTGCGGTGCGAGTACAGGCTGATCGACTTGGACTGGATCACGCAGACCCCGTCCGAGTCCACGTAGGCGAAGCCCACGTCCGGCTCGAGCGCCAGATGCGGCTGCCGCTGCACGTAGTAGTCGCCCTCCACCACCACGTGCGCCTTCTCGAACGCCTTCTCCACGTCGTCGCCCTTGATCAGGTTTTGCGTGAAGAACACGTTCGGCGTGCCCGGGTGGATCTCCATCGCCCCCGGGTCCGCCGCCTCCAGCGCGTTCATATACGCCGGCAGCACCTCGTACTCCACCTTCACGGCCGCCGCCGCCGCCCGCGCATGCGCCTCCGTGTCCGCGCACACGATTGCGATCGCGTCGCCGAACTGGAAGACCTTCTCGTCGCAGAGGATCGGCCGGTCGAACCCGTCGTTCTTGCTCCAGGGGTAGAGGACGAAACCGAAGATGCGGTTGTTGCCCTTCACGTCCTTGTGCGTCAGCACGCGCACGACCCCCTCCATCTGCTCCGCCTCCGACGTGTCGATGGACAGGATGCGCGCGTGGCTCACGGTCGCCTGCGCGAGCGCGAGCCGGAGCGTGTCGTCCGGCAGGTGCGTCCCGAGGTCCGCCCCGTACTCGAGCGTCCCCGTCGCCTTCGCCAGCGCCGTCGGCCTGGGATAACTTGTGTTCCAGATGCGCCCTTCCTCCGCCGTGTGCGGATCCAGCACATCTTCGGGCAGTTCGCCGCGCAGCACCGCCGCAGCCGTCATCACCGCATCCACGATGGGCCTGTAGCCCGTGCAGCGGCAGACGTTGCGATGCCTCCGAAACCACTCGCGCACTGTTTCACGCGTTGGCGAAAGTTCCTCCATCAGGAGCTGCGCGGCGGACACTATGAAGCCCGGGATGCAAAAACCGCATTGCGTGCATCCATGGGTGGTGAAAGCTTTTTGCAACACACCCGGCCGTTCCGGCGTCCCGATCCCCTCGATGGTCGTGATCCGGGCGCCTTCCGGCACGCGCGAAAACTTGTATACGCAGGAGCGGACGACCTTCCCGTCCAAAATGACCGAGCAGGCCCCGCACTGCCCGCCGCCGCAGGAGATCTTCGTGCCGAGCAGCCCGAGCCCCCGGATGACAGCAGCGAGGCTGTCCCCGGGGTGTGCCAGCACCGATCGCGGCGTACCGTTGATGATCAGCGTTTTTCTATCCATTTCCTCATCCTCTATTTTCCCTGCTCTGTCTATTATAGCAGGGCCCCTATTGTTTCCTCCAATATATCATACGCTTTGTCGCAGTCCTCCTTCGTCGCGATGAGCGGCGGCACCATGCGCACCACGTTCGCCCCGATCGCCGTCGTGAGCAGGAACCGGTCGAGCGCCCCGTGCTTCACGTCCACCGCGCGCGGGATGTCGAGCTCCACGCCGATGATCAGGCCCACGCCGCGCACTTCCTTCACGTGCGGCAGCCCGCGCAGCTTCTCCATGAAATACGCGCCGACCTCGGCCGCGTTGTCGCCGAGCCCGCGGTCGATCAGCTCCCCGATCTCCGCGTACGCCGCCGCGCAGCACACCGGGTTGCCGCCGTACGTCGTCCCGTGCGAGCCCATCGAAAACGCCTGGGCCACCTCCGCCTTCGCGCAGATCGCCCCGATCGGCATCCCGCCGCCGAGCGCCTTCGCCATCGACACCACGTCCGGCTCGATCCCGAAATGCATATACGCCATCGCCTTGCCCGTCCGGTACCAGCCCGTCTGGATCTCGTCGATGAGCAGCAGAAGCCCGTTGTCGTCGCACAGCTTGCGGATGCCCTTGAAGAACGCCTCCGTGCCCACGTTCACGCCGCCCTCGCCCTGGATCGGCTCGAGCATGATCGCGATCGTGTCCTCCGTGACCGCCGCCTTGAACGCGTCGAGGTCGTTGAAGTCCGCGTACGTGAACCCCGGCACCATCGGCTTGAACCCGACCTGGCACGCGTTGTCCGGCTGCCCCGTCGCCGACATCGCGCCGTACGTCCGCCCGTGGAAGCTGTTCTTCGCCGTCACGATGTGGTAGCGGTTGTCTCCGTACTTCTCCGTGCCGTACTTCCGCGCGAGCTTGATCATCGCCTCGTTCGCCTCCGTGCCCGTGCTCTGGAAGAAGATCTTGTCCATGCCGATCGTCTCGCAGACGAGCTTCGCCAGCAGCGCCTGCGGGATCGTGTACGGGTAGTTGAACGTGTGGATGATGTCGCCCGTCTGGTCGATGATCGCCTGCTGCACCTTGTCGTTGCAGCTGCCCGCGCTGTTCACCGCGATGCCGCCGTAGAAGTCGAGGTAGCCGTTGCCCTTCTCGTCGTACAGGTACATCCCCTTCGCGCGCTCCGCCACGAACGGGAACCGCTCGTACGTCTCGATCATGTATTTTTCCGTGTAGGCCTTGATGTCCTCAAACGTGAGCCCCAAATTTTTCAATAACATTTCCTTGCCTCCTTATTTTTCAGATTCAATCGCTTTCGGGAAGATGAGCGTGAAGACGGGCGTCGCGATCGCCGCCGTGAACACCGCCGCGTAGGTCTCCGAGATATTCGGGTTGATCGGGAAGGATCCCGTGACGGTGTTCCACGCCACCCAGAACACGCCGACGACCGCCGTCAGCAGCATCGACGCGATGGCGCCCTTCTCCGAAAGCCGCTTCCAGTAGATGCCGTACAACAGGATGATGAACAAAGCGCCCCGGATCGTGTACGCGAAATACACGAGGTCGAGGATCTTCGCCTTTTGATAATAAAAGATCACCGCGAGCGCGATGCACACGAGCCCCGCCACCGCCGTCGAGGCGCGCGAGACGTACAGGACCTTCTTGTCGTCCTGGTCCTTGAGCTTGCGCAGCATCACGTCCTTCGTGAACATCGTGCCCGAGGCCAGGATGATCGGCGACACCGTCGAGAGGATCGCCGCGAAGATCGACGCGAGCACGACGCCCCCGATCGCCGGGTGCATGTGCATCATCAGCACCGGCAGCGCGAACTTCCCGCCGCCCATCGCCTCGATTTCCGGCCCGTACTGCACCTTCGCGATCATGCCCAGCAGCACCGTGAAGACGCCGAACGGCGCGACGACGGCGGCCGTGATGAACGACGCCTTGCGCGCCGTCTTCACGTCCTTCGCCGCGAGCACCGGCTGCAGGCCCGCCTGCGCCGTGCAGGCGCCCAGCAGCGAGGCGATGATCCACGAGGTGGCCTTGCTCACGCCGATGCCCATCGGCTGGAAATACGGCTCCTGCGGCAGATCGGCCGTGAGCTCGGAGCCGCCGCCCAGCCCCTTGAGGGCGACGACCAGCGCCAGCACGACGCCGCCGTACATGCAGACCAGGTGGACGACGTTCGTCGACCCGACCGCGTTCATGCCCCCCGCGATCGTGTAGATGATGAAGACGACGCCGAGGATCAGGACCGACGCCCAGAACGGCAGCCCCAGGATCTCCACGCCGAGCGTGCCGGCCGCGATGACCTGCGAGCTGCCCACGACGATCATCACGAAGATGAGCAGGATGCTCGCCACGAAGCGGGCGTCCTTGCCGATGAAATGGGCCAGGATGCCCGGCACGGTGACCGTGTCGAGGCTGCGGTAGAGCTTCGCGAAGAAGATCGCGAGGAACAGCACGCCGATGCCGTTCGCCACCGTGTACCAGGCGCCCGAAATCCCGTATTCGAACCCGTACTCCGACACGCCCGTCGTCGACGTGCCGCCGAGCCACTCGCCCGTGCTTGCCGCGACGATCATCACGACGCCGAGCTGGGCGCCGTGAAAGCTCGTCGAGGAATCCGACTTCTTCGTCGCGCGGATGCCGATGAAGACCGTCAGTGCAAAGTACGCGAGGATGATAACGATCTGTACCAAAGCTGCCTCCCGGCGGCCTTATTTCAGGCCCGCCTCCTTCTTGAACTTCTCCACGCTGTTGATCTTGATCCCGAGGATGTCCGCGATGCGGAACTTCGTCTGGATGCCCAGGCCCGCGTCCGGGCGCGACTGCGTCGTGCCGATGTTCAGATCTTCCCTGAGATCCTTCATCGCCGCGCAATCCGCCAGGTCCGCCACGCCGCATTTCAGCTTGTCCGCAACGTATTTTTTCGCTTCATCGATCCTCATCTTTTGCAGTTCCATCCGAAACACCAAATCACCGGCTCCTCTGATGCCGCCGATCCCCGCGGTGCTCTCGTGGGTGACCGCCATGCCGAAGGTATCTCCGGCACCCACCTAAAGCCCGTCGATCTTGGCGATCTCCACCAGGGCCTTGTCCACCCGGGAGACCGCGTCCGCCGCCGGGATGACGGAGAGCGGGATGCCGCAGACGCCCATGCCCACGTTCGCGTGGACCGGGATATTGGCCACCGCCGTCGCCGCCTTCGCGAACGTCACGACGCGCGCGAGGTTCCAGGCGAGCGACTGGCTGCTGTTCGTGTTGACCGCCATGCCGAAGATGCCGACGCCGGCCTTCTCCGCCATCTTCACCTGGTCGTGCGGGTAGAGCCCGGCGATCCGGTCGCCCTCGAACTCGAGCTGCCCGTGCATGCCGAGGTTGAACTCGCCCGCCATGCCGACCTCGAAGCCCGTCCCCGGGTATTTCTCCGAGAGGATCTTCACGGCCTCCATGCTCGCCTTGACGTCCGCGTCGCCCGACGCGCCGACCGTATCCAGGTTGATACCGTCCGCGCCGCTCTCGATCATGTTCGACGCGACGAAGACGATGTCCCGCACCGCGTGCTCGATGCCCTCCTCCTGCGCCGCGCGCGCCTCGTCGATCTTGCCGAGCGGCAGCAGCTCCGACCAGTTGTCGCACGGGCCGTCCGGCTTCGTGTACAGGCCGAGGTTCGGCATCGCGCCGTACAGCAAAGGCAGCGTGCACAGGAGCTGCGCCTGCTCCATCGCCTGGCGCTCCTCCGAGATGATCGGCTTCACGGGCTTGTAGCTGTAGTCCACGTGGCACAGCTCGATGCTGTCGGACGCGAGCGCGCGCTCCTGCGTCAGGATCGCCTGCAGCCGGTCCATCGGGATCCCGTTGCGCACGCAGAGCTTCAGCGTCCCCGCGTCGAACGACACGACGACCTCCTTGCCTGGCTCGACGGAGACGATCTTCTGCGGCGACGTGATGATCTCGTACAGGTAGTCCATCTCGTCCTGGGACATCGGCGGGATCTTGCCGCGCCGCGCCGCGTCCGCCGTGCCGTCCTCGATGTCCTGGCGGATCTCCGCCTCCGTCATCCAGGCGGCGAAGTTGTCGCCGTAGCGGGTTAAGTATTTGTCACTCATAAAACTTGGCACCTCCTTGCTTTCATAGTTTTCCTGCCATATCGTGAAGCAAATCCCATGCCGAGTCACCCCGCCGCCGCCAAGTCAAGCAAACGCCAGCGTGCAACAAAATATTGCCAATAATGAAGCCGCATTTCAATGGCAAAACGCATCCGTGATGGAAAATTGCATCAGGCGCTCTGCCCGCCCTGCTTGCCCCGGTTGAGGATGCGCACCACCGTAGACTGGTCCACCTTCAGCAGATCCGCCGCCTTGTACGTCGACCCCGTGATCTCGTAGGCGCGCTGCACGAGCCTGCGCTCGAACTCCTGCTTCGTCTCCTTGAGCGTGCCGCCGCCGAGCACGAACTCGTCGATCGCCCCCGTGGTGTAGGCGAGGTCCCGGCTCTCCTCGAGCACCTCCTGGACCATCTCGCGCTCGATGCGCGTCCCCTCCGTCAGCACGTAGATGCGCTCGACCGCGTGCTCGAGCTCGCGCACGTTGCCGGGCCACGGGTAGGTGAGCAGGAGGTGCATCGCCGGCGTGCTGATGGATTTGAGCGAGCGGTATTTCGTGTTGAGGTTCGCGATGAAGTATTTCACGAGGCTCTGCACGTCGCCCGTGCGCTCCCGCAGCGGCGGGATGTGGAGCGGGATGACGTTGATGCGGAAGTACAGGTCCTTGCGGAACTGCCCGGAATTGCAAAGATCCTTCAGGTTCGCGTTCGTGGCGGCGATGATGCGCACGTCCACGGAGATCACCTTGTTGCCGCCGACGCGCGTGAACGTCCCCTCCTGGATGAACTCGAGGAATTTGACCTGCGTCGCCAGCGGCAGCTCCGCGATCTCGTCGAGGAACAGCGTGCCGCCGTCCGCGATCTCGATCTTGCCGCGCTTGCCGCCCTGCTCCGCGCCCGTGAACGCGCCCGGCTCGTAGCCGAACAGCTCCGTCTCGGCGAGGCTCTCGGGGATGACGCCGCAGTTCACCTTGACGTAGGGCTTGTTCCTGCGGCCGGAGAACTGGTGGATGGCCCGCGCCGCCACGTCCTTGCCGACGCCCGTCTCCCCCTCGATCAGCACCGTCACGTCGAGCGGCGCGATGCGCAGCAGCGTCTCCTTCAGGCTGCTCATGATCTCGTCGTTCGTGATGAAGCCGATGTTCTCGAAGACGTCCTGCCGCAGCCCCTCGATCTCCTCCTCGCGGATCTTCAGGATCTCCTGCTGCTGCTCGATCGTGTAGATCATGTCGTTGATCTCGTCCACGTCCTTCGACGTCGTGAGCACCATGATGATCTTGTCGCGGTCCTCGTCGAACACCGGGACGCTCGTCGTGAGCACCGTCTTGCCCGTGCGCAGCTTCTGCAGCACCGACACCGTCCGCCGTTCCTCGAGCACCGTCATCGTGGAGCTCATGTCGATGTAGCCCTCACGGATGAGCTCCTTGACGCTCTTGCCGATGAGCTTCGTGATCGGGATGTTGATGAGCGCGGCCGAGGCCGGGTTGGCGTAGATCACGACGCCCTTCCCGTCCGTCACGAAGACCTCCTCGCCGAGGTACTCGACCATGAGTTTGTAGAATGCGTTTTGTGACTTGATGCTGTCGCTCTCCGGGAACAGCGTGCTCAGTGTGCGATCCATGCCCGTATACTATCACCGTTTCCGGCCCAATGCAAGTTTGCATCGCGGCTTTTTTTGAAAATTCAATTTTCCGCGCGGGAAACCGCCTTTTGCGGGGAAACGAAAACATGGCACGCGAATTGCTGTAAATAATTTTGTTGTATAATCTCGATTGTACACAGGAAAGCCGTTAATGGAGACAGAAAGGAGGCGTGGCGTATGAGCAGAAGGAGCAGGGACAAAGGCCAGGGCTTTGTCCTCGACAGCCTGCGATATACCTACAACAGATCGAACATCCTCACGCAGGAAGATCTGGGGAAGATCCATGGCGCGACCATGGAAGTGCTGGCGCGGGTAGGCATCAAGATGGAGAGCCCCCGGGCGCGCAAGTATTTTGAGGATGCGGGCGCGAAGGTCGAGGGGGAGGTCGTGAAGATCCCCGAGTACATCGTGCTGGACGCGATCCACTCGGCGCCGCAGGTGGTCTTCCTCGCGGGGCGCGAAGAGAAAAACGACTACTCGGTCCGCCCGGGCTCGGTGGCGTTCATCAATTTCGGGGAAGGCATCGACGTGATCGACCCCTACACGAAGGAGCACCGCCGCTCGACGACGAAGGACCTGGCGATGATCACGAAGGTGACCGACGCCATCGGCGTCCTGCCCGTCGCGATGCGCGCCGTCGCCGCCGCGGACAAGCCGCCGCACATGCAGGCGCTCTACAACGCGCAGGTCATGTTCAACAACACGAGCAAGCACTGGTTCATGGGGCCGGACGGGGGCGAGAACGCAAACCTCATCATCGATATGGCGGCGAAGATCGTCGGCAGCCGCGAAAAGCTGCGCGAGCGGCCTATTATGACATTCAACGTCTGCCCGACGAGCCCGCTGCAGCTCAACCCGACGACGACGGACGGCATCATCGAGGGGGCGCTGAACGGCATCCCGGTCAACATCATCTCGATGGCCCTCTCGGGCGCGACGGCCCCGGTCACGCTGGCCGGCACCCTCGTCACGCACAACGCGGAGGTGCTCGCGGCGCTCACGCTCGACCAGCTCGCCTGCAAGGGCGCGCCCGTCATCTACGGCAGCTCGACGTCCATGATGGACATGGTCCACCTGACGACGCCCGTCGGCTCGCCGGAGCTCGCGATGATCAACAACGCGGTCGCGCAGCTCGCGCACTACTACCTCCTGCCGTGCTTCGTGGCCGGCGGGTAGGCGGACAGCAAGGTGCCCGACGCGCAGGCGGCGCACGAGAAAACCATCACTGCCATGTTGACGGCCCAGGGCGGCGCCAACCTCATCTACGGAGCAGGGATGCTGGATCTCGGAATGACGTTCGACTTCGCGCAATTCCTCATCGATGCGGAGATCTTCAAGATGGTCCTGCATACGATCAACTGGTTCGATGTGAACGAGAAGACGCTCTGCGTCGACCTGATCAAGGAGATCGGCGTCGGCGGGGAGTTCGTCTCGCACGCGCACACGACCTCGCACTACAAGAGCATCCAGTCCAATTCGGACCTGATCGACCGCAAGGCCCGGGAGGCCTGGGCGCAGGACGGCGGCACGGACATGACCGAGCGCGCCTACGCGAAGGCCCTGCACATCCTCGAGACGCACGAGCCGGCGCCGCTGGAGCCGGACGCGGCGCAATTCATCGAAGACACAGTCGCGAAGGCGGCTGCGAAATAATGTAAGGGAAAGGAGTACACACGGATGGCTAGAATATTCAGGGATATCGCGGACGCGGTGGAAGACGGCGAAGTCGAGGAGATCAAGGAGCTCGTGCAGGAAGCGCTCGACGACGGCGAACAGCCGCAGGATATCATCAACGAGGGCCTGCTCGCGGGCATGGAGGTCGTCGGCAAATACTTCAAGGCCGGCGAGATG
This sequence comes from Eubacteriales Family XIII. Incertae Sedis bacterium, assembly GCA_031272365.1. Lineage (GTDB taxonomy): Bacteria > Bacillota > Clostridia > Peptostreptococcales > Anaerovoracaceae > WRFF01. The sequence continues at coordinate 52,949 of JAISTX010000056.1, read as the reverse complement.
TTCGTGCCGGAGGTGCTGCAGTCCGCCGCCGCGCTCGACGCGGGGATGCAGATCGTCAAGCCGCTGCTGGCGCAGGGCGACGTGAGCAACAAGGGCAAGGTCGTGTTCTGCACGGTCAAGGGCGACCTGCACGACATCGGCAAGAAGCTGTGCATCATGCTGCTCGAGGGCGGCGGTTTCGAAGTGATCGACATCGGCATCGACGTGCCCGCCGCCGATGTGGTTGCGGGGGTCAAGGAGCACGCCCCGGACATCCTCGCGATGTCGGCGATGCTCACGACGACGATGGGCGCGATGGGAGAAGTGATGGAAGCTTTGCGCGCGGAAGGTTTGGACAGCAAGGTGAAGGTGATGGTCGGCGGGGCGCCGCTCGACCAAAATTTCGCGGAGAAAATCGGCGCCTCCTATTCGGAAGACGCCGTGACCTGCGTGGACAAAGCCAACGAATTGGTGAGCTAAAGCATCACGGATCCTATAGCAGCACCACCTGGGCCGGGGAGATCACTCCCCGGCCTTTATCGCGGCCTCTACGGCGGCCTCGACCTGCGCGAGGGCGCCGGGCGCCAGCGGCTCCGGCCGGTGCTCGGCCAGCAGCTGCTTGGCGAGCGCCTTCGCGCGGTCCTCAAAGGACAGGGCGTCCTGCGCCCACGCGCCGTAGGATTTGCGGTCTGAGAGCACGGGCTGCCACAGCTCCGTGCGCACGTGCTTGAACGTGTGCTTGTGGCCGAGGAAATTGCCCTTCCCCGACTTGCAGATGTCGTCCGTGACGGAGACGGCCAGCGTCTCCTCGTCCACCGTCTCGCCGCGCAGCACGCGGTGGATCATCGAGCTAATCTCGTCGTCCATGATGAGCTTCTCGTAGGAGGAGATGAGCGCGTTGTCGAGCGAGCCCGACGCGCCGAGCACATCGACGCCGCCGAGCGCCGGCAGGAGCGTGTTGAACATGGCCTCGAACGCCGACTGCTGGTCGTTGAGCTTGGACGCGCACGAGTAGCCGGTGACCGTGCAGGGGATGTCGTAGTACAGCGCCATCTGCGCGGAGGCGATGGCCGCCAGCCCCATCTCCGGCGCCGCCCAGAGGCCCAGGCCGCTGCCCATCTCCATGAAGGTGACGCGCGGCGACATGATGACCGGCGCGCCCGGCTTCACGAGCTCGGCGACGACGATGCCCGCGACGATCTCCGCGTTGTGCATCGCGACGGAGCCAATGAGCGTCATCGGGCCGGTCGCGCCCATCATCGGGCACGGGATGATGCCGAGCGGCAGCCCCGCCTCGACCACGTCGAGCAGCCCGTTGCCGGGGCCCTCCGCGTAGCTGAGCGGGCTGACCGAGGAGATCTCGAGGTAGGCGATGGGTTTCTTCTGGAGGTTTTCCAGCCCGCCGACGGCCGCCGAGAGCACGTCGATGATGAACTGCGTCTCGTGCGCCGATTCGATGCAAATACGCAGTGGCTTCGTCGTGTTCTTCACCATGGCCGCCGTCTGCACCGTGACGACCGCGTGCTGCGGGATGTCCGTCGGGAAGATGCAGGAGACGATGTCCGTGGCGGGGAGCGCGTCGGCGACGCGGACGAAGTCCTCCAGGTCCTTCAGCAGGACGTCGCGCTTCTGGCCGGTCTCCACGTCGAGGATGAACGGCGTCCCCACGCAAGTGTGGTTGTACGCCTTGCGCGCGCCCCACTGGATCTCGTATTTGCCGTCGCGGCCCCACGTGGAAAACTTGGACGGCGCGGCGGCGAGCCCCTTCGCCACGAGGTCGCGCGGGAAGAAGACGCGGTCCCCCTCGACCTTCAGGCCGACGCCTGCGCAGGTTTTCAGGAAGCGCTCGCTCGTCGCGTAGATCCCCGTGTTCTCGAGGAGCTCCAGCGTCGCCTCGTGGATTTTGTCCAATTGTTCCTGTTCCAGGTACTGAAAAAACTTCATTTCAATCCTCCTCGTAATATGGTTGTTGCACTGCCCTGCCCTATTACAAGCATAATCTGTGCCATGCCGGAAACGCGGGAATGTGGGCAGGGAGGCAATGCAATTCTTCCTCATTGATGATTTTTTGCATCAAAAATTATTATTGTATACAATATCGGGCGGAAAAACCTTGATTTCTCGCGGGTGCGGGGGGCGCGCGGGTTGGCAAGATTATTGCTATTATAAGAATATTCTAACTACTTGTTCGTTTTCACAGAGAGAGATTTTGGGAAAGGAGGAGAGATATGTATACGAACAGCATACAAGAATGGATTTGCGTGCTCTTCAGCGGCGGCTTCTACATCGTGATCGGCCTTTTCATCTACAACCGTCTCAAGAAGGACTACAAGAACGTGCTGGACGACGTAGAGGAAAGCGCCAACATCGACACCGCCATCGAATAGGGGGCGGGCATTGTACGACACTAAACTATGGGTTTGGGGTATTAGGAGGAGTACGCTATGAATATTGAACTTCCATTTTTAATCGGAATGATTGTCATGCTGGCGATGTTCGTCATCGTCGGCCTTATCCAGGGGCGCAAGATCGAGAACACAACGGACTACTACATCGCGGGGCGCAAGGCGCCGACCGTGCTGGTCGTCGGGTCCCTCATCGCGTCCTACCTTTCTTCGACGGCCTATATGGGCGACACGGGCTTCATGTTCGACGGCTTCCTCATGCCGTACGTGCTGCTGTGCGCGGTCTGCTCGGTGGGCTATATCTTCGGCACGAGGTATTTCGGCATCCATCTGCGCCGCAGCCGCGTGCTGACGCTGCCTGAGTTTTTCGGGCGCCGCTTCAACTCGCCGCGCATCCGCATGGTGCTGTCCATCATCACGGTCGTCGGCATCATGTGCTACCTGACCACGGTCACGAAGGGCGGCGCGCTGCTGATGCAAAACCTGCTCGGCATGAAGGAAAATCCGAACGGCTACCTGATCTGCCTGCTGATCGTCTGGGTCGTGTACACGTCCTTTACGTTCTTCTCGGGCTCCAAGGGCGTCATCGTCACGGACACGATCATGTTCTTCATCTTCGCGTTCATGGCCTTCATCTCGGTGCCCTTCATCTTCCAGGCGGCCGGCCATTTCTCGGGCGCGATCAACCCCGTCACGGACACGGTCGTCTACCTGAACGACGCGGAGCATGTCCAGCAGGGGCTCGACATGGGCATCTGGTCGACGTTCACGGAGCCGATTCACAAACCGGATTGGGGCGATTTCGACTTCACGAACATCACGATGCACCTCAAGCCCGGCGCGCTGTCCGCCGGCGGCGTCACCAATCCGGACTCGCCGTGGGCCTATATGGGCTCGGCGGCCGACTCGATCATCTGGGGCGTCGTCCTCGGCTTCATCTGGCTCATCGCGATGGCGGTCAGCCCGTGGCAGACGAGCCGCTATATGATGGCGAAGAACGAGCATGTCGTCATGCGTACCGGCCTCATCGGCGCGATCGTGGCGTTTGCCGTCCTGCTCTTCATCGACCTCGCCATGACGGTCGCGAACCTGATCGACATCCCCCCGACGGCCAGCTCGGAGGAGACCTTCATCTGGATGGCCATGAACATCCTGCCCAGATGGCTCGGCATCGTCATCTTCTGCGGCATCATGAGCGCGGTGCTCAGCTCGTGCTCGACGTTCGCCTCGCTGATCGGCTTTTCGCTCGCCAATGACATCCTGCCGGCGATCAACAAGAAGATGAAGCCCGAGAACGGGCTGCGCAACAGCCGCATCGTCATGCTCATTGCGAGCCTCGTCGTGGTCGTCATCACATACTGGACGATCCCGGGCATTCAGCTCGTCAGCTATTTTGCGGCTTCGCTGTTCGCGATCTCGTGGGGCTTCGTCGCCTTCATGAGCACGCAGTCGAAGCGGATCAGCGAGAACGGTGCGTTCTGGAGCATCCTCGTCGGCGCGATCGTCTTCACGGTGCTCAGCATCCTGAAAAATGTAGCGCTGATCCCGGACGCCGAAGGCGTGCTGCAGAAGGTGGCCTTCCCGACGCTGCTGCGCCCGGAGATCCTCGGCCTTGCCTCCGCCATCGCGGCGTACTTCATCGCGAACCGGCCGGCGGCGATCACGGACGAGGAGCGCGCCTACTTCAAGATGCTGCATACGCCGGAGCCGGAGGAAGTCGCGCAGCGGCTCGGCAAGCCGGAGATCAAGAAGACGCTGTGGGGCGCGAAGGCCGTCATCCTGTTCGGCGTGGCGTTCATCGCGATCCTCATCGTGATCTACCTGATCCCCTACCAAGCAGGCATCGACATCCTGAACGGCGCCGCGTAGTAGCAGATGTCATTCCTGTGAATGACCCACACTGATGTCATTCCGGGCTTTGCGGACCTATCCCGATTTGCGCCAGCAAATCGATGGAAGGTCCCATGCGAAGAGTGCAGCGCTTCAGCGCGTTGCTGACCTACCCGGCAGCTTGCTGCCGTTGGTAGGTCGCATTCGAGGATTACGCGGCTTTAGCCGCAATGCAATCTACCGTGGCACTCTACCGCTGACCCGGAATCCATAATCAAAATAAAAGGCGGATGGCCCTGGGCCATCCGCCAACTTATTCCCCAATAACGCGCCTACATCACATCCACCCATTGTAAGGCGCCGCCCAGTAGACCACCAGGAACGCCACCACGGCGATCCCGCCGAGGATGCAGATCCACACCGAGATCTTCGTGACCCGGATGTCCTTCAGCACGAGCTCGCTCTTCGGCGTGACGTGCATCTTCTCGAAGAACGCCTGCTCCAGCTCCGAGTGCTTCTGCCCCGCCGAGCCGATGATCGCGAAGATCAGGCTCAGGTAGATGCCGATGAAGAACGGGTCGAGCAGGTTGTAGAAGATAGACACGACGCCGAGCCCGTACAGCACCTTCGTGACGACGAAGCCGATGAAGCCGACGAGCATCGACAGGAAGGCGCCGCGCTCCGTCAGCTTCTTGCTCCAGACGCTCGCGAAGGCGACCACGCACCAGGTGCTCGCGATCAGCGTGCTCGCGAGCCACGCCACGATGCGGATGCCGCCGAGGTCCGCGCAGGCCAGCCCGAACGCGACGATGCCGAAGACGAGCACGATGATGCGGCTCACGAAGAGCTTGTGCTTGTCGTCTCGGAATTTGATGTCGAAGATGTCGTTCGTGATCGAGAAGCCGATGATCGACAGGAAGGTCGACGCCGAGGACAGCCCCGCGGCCATGATGCCCGCGAGCGCAATCGACCCGACGATCGCCGGCGCCAGCTGCGCGTAGCCCGCCACGAGCGCACGCTCCGGCTCCAGCCCCGCGTCCCAGTTGATGAGCGAGATCGTCTGCAGGTGCAGAAACAGGAAGAACACCGATGTCACGATCGCGCCGATGACGCCCGCGCGGATCGCGACGTGCTCCGTCTTGGCCATCAGGTAGCGCCCTGCCTGCCAGGGGCTGATGCCCGTGACGATGAACCACACGAGCGAGTAGATGACCGTGTAGACGACCGCGCCGAACGGGTCGACCGCGCCCGCGCCCGCGAGGTTGCCGTGGTAGGCCAGCAGGTCCTCCGGCGCCTCGGGGTTGCCCATCAGCGCCGTGATCAGGTTGCCGAACCCGCCCCCGTGCTTGAACATATACGGCATCGAGATCAGCACGCCGCCGAGGAACACGCAGAACATGATCGTGTCCGTGATGATGACGCCGTTGGACCCCGAGTAGAACGTGAACGACACGAAGCAGACGAAGCTGATCAGGTAGCACCAGATGAGGTCGAGCCCCGTCAGCTCCGAGAGCAGCACGCCCACGCCCGTCGTGACCGCGAGCAGGTAGCACGTGATCGAGATGAGGGTGATGATGCCGGCCAGCCGCTGCATCCGGCGGCTCGCGAACCGGTTGCCGAAATACTCCGGCATCGTGAGCGACTCCGAGCGCCGCAGATACCGGCCGAAGAAGATGACGCCGAAGCCGAGCCCGGCGCAGCAGAAGAAATTGATGACCATTTCATTGACAAAATTGCCCGTATAAGACCAGCCCGTCTCCCCCATGAACCCGTTTGTGCTGATGAGGGACGCAGCGAGCGTGCCGACGATGAGGAATGTGGGCATCCTGCGCCCGCTGACATAGTAATCCGTTGTGTTTTTGATTCTCCTCCCGACCACGAGGCCCACGATGACGTAGACCGCGATGCTCAGGATGATGATGGTGACTTGAATGCTCATTTACAACCTCCTAATACCCCCGCAAACTCCCTATTCCTCCTTTGCGGCTTTTTCATCTTTGTTGAGCATGACGAGCGCGCATATCCCGACGAATGTCAGTATCAGGCCGGACAGCAGCGCCATTGCGACTTCTCCCATAACGAACCTCCTTTCCCTCTCAAAAAAAGCAATACCCTATGCCGCGAAGCCAAGCACGACATGGGTATTGTATCATATTTTTCAGAAAATTCGATATTATTTCATAATTTTGAAAATAATTTTTTTCACAGCCCCAGCGCCCGCTCGCGGCCTGCGATGATGCGTGCCATCGCCTCCCGCGCCGCCTCGGGCACCGGCGGCGCCTCGTGCTCCTGCAGGATCTCCTGTGCCCGCGCGTAGGCCTTCTCCTCGGCGCGCCGCCCGCCGTCCGCGAGCCAGGTGTCCCGCGACTGGCGGTCGAAGACCGTGACCGGCACCTGCTCGCGCATATGCCGGAAGGTGTGTTTCTCGCGCAGGAAGTCCGTGAGCGGCCCCTTCGACTGGATCAGCTCGAGCGCGATCTCCTCCTCGTCGACGCGCAGCCCATCCAAGACGCGCCGCACGAACGTGAGCGCCTCGCAGTCCATGACGAGCTTCGCGTAGTCCGTGAGCAGGCCCGATTCGAGCGCGCCCGCGCCGTAGATGACGTTCACCCCGGCGAGCGCGCCGAGCAGCGTGCCGATGCCAAACTCGTAGCCCGTCTGCGCGTCGGGCAGCTTGCTGTCCGAGATGCCGGCGCCGATCCAGCTCGGCAGCCCGTAGTAGGCGGCCATCCGCACGGTCGCCGCGCCCATCAGCGGGTGCTCCGGCGCGCCCGTGCTCGCGATCATATGGCGCAGGTCCATGATGGTGCTCATCGAGCAGTAGAAGAACGGCGCGCCCTTCCCCGCGAGCTGGTGCAGCACGAGCGAGGACAGCGCCTCGCAGTTGTGGTCCACGACGGTGCCCGCCAGCGTGACGGGGGCCGTCGCCCCCGCGAGCGGCATCGGGATCGTGGCGACGCCGACGCCGGCCCTGCCGGCCTCCATCGCGATGTCGCAGCAGTCGCGGCCAAGCGCGAGCGGGCTGACGGGGCAGATGAAGAAGTTGAGGAACGGGCGCGCGCGCAGGGCCTCATCGCCCCCGCACACCGCGCGCGCCATCTCGATCATGAGCCCGGCGTTGACGCCGTTCATCGCGCCGATGAAGATCGGCTTCCCGGTGTTCAGCACCATGACTTCGAGGTTGTGCAGCGCCTGCACGGACGCCGGCTTGTCCAAGGAACCGCAGGCGCGCTCGACGACGGCGATTTCGGGGAAGTAGTCTGCGATCCTCGTGATGCGGCCGAGATCCTCCTTCGTCGTGTCGCGCGCCTCGCCCGTCCCCGGGTCGAGGATCTTCACGCATTCGCCGAAGGGGCTGAAGCCCGTGCAGCCCTCGCCCGCATGGAAGTCCCGGCCGCCTGGGCGGCCGTGGAAGACCGCGTCCTTGGGCGCCGAGGCGATGCAGGCCGAAAGCAGCTTCTCGGGGATCTTTGCGATCGCGCCTTGCTCGTCGTACGTGACGGCCGCGCCGCCGCTTGCAAGCAGCTTTGCCGCCTCCTCGCTCTCGACGCGGATGCCCGTGTCCTCGAGCACCCGCACCGTGGCATCATGCAGGGCGGCCACGTCGGCGTCCGAGAGGACGGGGAGGCGCATCAGCGGGTTGGCTTTGAAATAGTTATTCGGGTCGTACAGCATCGGGCTCTCCTTTCCGCTATGCGTTTTCTCTCTTCAGCTTGCGCGTGGCGACGAGCATCTTGTTGCGCCACTTCAGGTATTCGTCGTGGCTGCGCCCTTTCATCACGGGGCGGAAGCCCTGGACGGCGGCCTCGATGAAGGCATCGTCGTAGCCTTCTACCTTCTGCTGCTCGCCGGTGAAAAACGCGAGCATATAGTCCTTGTATTTCGCGAGGCCCTCGCCGAGGCTCGCCGAGTTGAGCTCCTCGACGCCGTAGGGGCCCGTGTACGCCCAGCGCATCCCGAGCCCGTCCGTGATCGCGCTCTCGACGGCGACCACATCGCAGATGCCCTCCTTCACGAGGTAGAGCGCCTCCTGGATCAGCGACAGCTGCAGGCGGTTCAGCACGTAGCCGTAGACCTCGCGGCACTGCACGGGGCTCTGCCCTACGCGCCGCATGAAGGCGCAGACCGCGTCCTTGACCTCGGGCGAGGCCTGGTCACCCGCCACCTCCATGAAGGGGATGAGGTGCGGCGGGTTCGTCGGGTGGGCGGTGACGCAGCGCTCGGGGTGGTTTGTGACGTCCGCGGCGATCAGAGAGATGCGCAGGCCCGAGCAGCTCGAGCCGATCGGCACGTCCGCCCCCGTCCGGTCCGCGAGCTCCTTGAAGTATTTTTGCTTCAGCGCGAGATCCTCCCACAGGCATTCCTGGATGTAGTCCGCGCCGTCCACGGCGGCATCGAGGTCGTCCGTGAGCGTGACGCGCGCGAGCGCCGCCTGCACGTCCTCCTGCGTCATCTCGCCCTCGGCCACGAGGAAGTCCATCTCCTCGCGCATCCGCGGCAGGATCGCGTCATAGGTCGCGGATTTGCGGTTGTAGATGCGCACATCCAGCCCCGCGCGCGAAAACAATATGCCGTAGCTGAACCCGATGAAGCCGCCGCCGATGACGGCCACCGTCTTCCATGTATCCACTGGTTTCATCCTTCTGCCCTCCCTTTGCGCAGCCACTGCGGATCCTCATAGGCGGGGTGCGGGTACGTGTAGAAGCCCTGGCCGGACTTCACGCCGAGCCGCCCCTGCTCCACCCATTCGTCGAGTTTCTTCGGCGGCAGATCCGAGGGGTCGCCGCTCTCGTCGTAGTACGTCAGCTCGATCTGCCGCACGATGTCGAGCCCGACGATGTCCATGAGCGCGAACGGGCCGTAGTCCGTCCCCCACTCGAGGATGAAGGCGCGGTCGAAGTCGTCCGGCGAGATATAGCCCTCGCTCCAGAGCCGGAGGCATTCCTTCTTCATCGCGCGCCAGACGCGGTTCAGCGAGAAGCCCTTGATCTCCTTCTCCGTCACGATCGGGACGTTTTCCTGCGCGCGCAGGAAGGCGAGGATCTTCCGCTTCGTGTCCTCTGAGGTCTCCTTGTTCCACATGACCTCGACGAGGTCGTCCTTCGTCGGCGTCATGAAATTGAGGTTGAACGTCTTGTCCTTGCGCCCTACGTCCCGGCCGATGTCGGAGGACTTCAGCGACGAGCTGTTCGTCGTGAGCAGCGTCTTCTCGGGCGCGAGCGCGTCGATCCCGGCCCAGACCTCCTGCTTGAGCGCGAGCACCTCGGGCACGTTCTCGATCACGAGGTCCGCGTCCTCCAGGGCCTCCCCGAGGTCGGCCGTGTACAGGATGCGCGCGCGCACGGCGTCCGCGTCGAATGCATCGAAGCGCTCCGCGAGCGCCCGCTCTTTCAGCCAGACCTCCAGCTTCGCCTGCGCGGCGTCCAGCGACGCCCGCGACAGGTCGTAGACCCGCACCCGCCGCCCGAAGGCCGCGCTCCGGTACGCAAGCATGGACCCCTGCGTCCCGGACCCCACGATCGCCACATTCAAAAGCACATTCCCCTCCATCAGCATTCTCTCCCTTCTATCCGATACCAATCCGCCCACCGACGGCCTCGCACGGGACGATTGCCATCGTCCCCTACTCCACCTCAATGATATCATCGTCGAACGACGCGGCCACTTTCTTCCCGGGCGGCACCACGAGGAAACGCTCCTCATCCCAGTTGCCTTCAAGGAAATCACGCAGCAGCGAGGGGTCGCCCGGGAGCTCCTCGTAGGTCCAGCCCGTGCGCACGGCGGCCTCCTTCGAAAATTCCACGGCGCGCGTCTCGAACGGCAGCCCCTCGAACTCCGGCCACTTGATATAGGCCAGGCGCGAGTAGCCCGCGTAGTATTCCTCCCACTGGTCCACCATCTTCTCCGCGCGCTCCGCCCCGTATTTCGGCGTGAGGAGCTTCACGCGGTATTCGTGGCTCGCGGCGGACGGCATCGTGCAGCACTCGATCCAGCCGGGGCTGAACCAGTACGTGCCGCCGTTCGCGGCCTTCTCGGCGCCGGACGCGTCCACGCCCGAAAACTCCTGCTTGTAGCGCTCCTTCGAGCCGAGGAAAAACGTCATGCAGTCGTGGGCGCGCGGGATGACGATCGGCGTCTTCTCCGAGGACAGGCCGACGATGCCGTTGCAGCACAGCCCGTAGCCGATCAGGATGGCGTCGAACCCGTCGCCGTACGGCGGCGGGTTCGTGTGCATATCCGTCTCTGCGTCAATCGCGGCGACCTCCGCCTGCAGCGTCTGCGCCAGCTTCTCCGGCGTGTCGTGCAGCCCCTGCCGCAGCCACGTGACGTCCGTCACGTTCGTGGACAGCGCGGCGAGCAGCGACAGCTCGCGGTACATGGACTTGCAGGCGATGATCTTCAGGTTCAGCATGGCACCTCCCTCCCGGCGGGGCTCATCCCGTCACGACAAATTTCGGGATGCCCTGCCGCTCGTAGAAGCCGCGCAGCGCGTCCGCGTCCCGGAAGTAATCCGGCGTCTCGTTCTTGATGTAGACCGCCTCCTCGAGCGCCCGCTTCAGCTCCGGTGTAGATGAAGCTCTTTGTGTGTTATCTGCCAACGCCCTTACCTCCTCCTATACTGCCCCCCTGACAACGAAAAGAAAAATACGGGGTCATTATACACCAAGACCGCGCCGCATGCACAGCCCCAATAGCGTGCAATTTTCGCAGGCGGGCTTGCGCGCGTGGCAGACCTTCCGCCCGTGCCAGATCAAATAATGATGGGAGTCGGACAGGCGCCCCTTAGGGAGAATCTTGGTGAGGGCGAGCTCTGTCTTTTCCGGCGTCGGCGCGTCTGTGAGGCCGATGCGGTTCGCGACGCGGAACACGTGCGTGTCCACCGCGATGCGCTCCTCGCCGAAGCCCACGGAGAGCACGACGTTGGCCGTCTTGCGCCCCACACCCGGCAGTGTCTGCAGCAGCTCGAAGTCGCGCGGCACCTCACCGCCGTACTCCGCAAGCAGCATCTGCGACAGGCGCACGATGTTGTTTGCCTTCTGCCGGTACATGCCGATCGTGCGGATGGCCTCCTGCACTTCGATCGGGTCCGCCCCAGCCAGCGCGGCCGCGTCCGGCCACTTGGCGAACAGCGCGGGCGTCACCTTGTTCACGCTCACGTCGGTCGTCTGCGCCGAGAGCACCACCGAGACGAGCAGCGAGAAGATGTCCTTGTGGTCGAGCGCGCACTGCGCCCCGGGGTACAGCAGCGAGAGCCGCTCCACCACCTCTGCGGCCTGCTTCCTGGTGAGCACCTTAGCCATTCAATACCTCCGATCCGTCATGGCCGAATGACGCCGCGTCTCGCTCGGCGCCGTCACAAGCCCCTTCCGCAGGGCGGGAAGCCCCCGCCTTGCGCCGCCGCAGCCGCAGCTGGCCGCAGGCCGCCTCGATATCCGCCCCGAGCGAACGCCGCACCGTGGCCTTCACGCCGCGCGCGCCGAGCGCCTCGCGGAAGCGTTGCGCGGCGGCCGTCCCTGTGCCGGCGTACCGAGCGCCGTTTGTATCGGGCGGATTGCCATCCGCCCCTACGGTGCAGGGCATCCCGCCGGTGCCGGCTGTGTTCAGCGGGATGAGGTTCACGAGGCAGTTGAGCCCACGCAGCAGCGCCGCGAGCGCATTCGCCTGCGCCGGCGCATCGTTGAACCCCTCGATCAGCGCGTACTCGAACGTCGCGCGCCGGTGCGTCGCCTCCACGTGCCGCGCCGCCGCCGCCACCACCTCGCGCACGCCCCAGCGCTTTGTCACCGGCATGATCTGCCCGCGCAGCACGTCGTCCGGCGCGTGCAGCGACACCGCCAGGTTCACCTGCGGCAGCTCCGCCGCCAGCCGGTCGATCATCGGCACCACCCCGCACGTCGACAGCGTGATCGCCCGCCGCGACAGGTCCCGCCCGTGGTCGTCCGTGATGTTCTCGATGAATTTCCGCACGCTGTCGTAGTTGTCGAGCGGCTCGCCGATGCCCATCAGCACGATGTTCTTCGTGCGCGCGCCGCACGCCCGCTCCGCGAGCACCACCTGCAGCGCCATCTCGCCCGGCGACAGATTCCTCGCCAGCCCCAGCGCCCCCGACGCGCAGAACCGGCACCCCATCCGGCAGCCTGCCTGCGTGGAGATGCACGTCGAGTTGCGGTCCTTGTACCGCATGAAGACCGCCTCGATGCACTCCCCGTCCCCCGTTTCGAACAGCAATTTCGTCGTGCCGCCGTCCGCCGACGCCACCGCCCCCGCCGGGCGCAGGACCTCGAGCGCCGCCGCGGCCTGCAGCCGCCCCCGCGCCGCCGCAGGCACGTCCGTCATCGCGGAGAAATCCGTCACGCCCTTCCCGTACATCCACCCGTAGATCTGCCGCGCGCGGAAAGGCTTCTCCCCGAGGGAGCACACAAACCCCGAAAGCTCCTCCAAACTCAAGTCAAACAAATTCACCATGGTTTCAGCATACCACAAAGAAGCCCCGCCCGCCGCAGCACACCGCGGCACAGGATTTTCCGCAAATCAGGGCAAAATTTCAATTAATGCGGTATGCAACAACAGAATTATTCCATATAATGGCATATATCGAGCGAAAATCGCCTATATATTACCATAACAAAGAAGATTCTTCCAACTGGATACCGCAATAATTGAAATTTTGGCCCCAGCGAGGGTGAAAATGGCGGCCGCCCATCACGCGCCGCCCCTGCCCAGCCATCGGGACGCGGCACCGCGCAAAACCGTTTCGGGATTGCTGCTTTCTACTCGAATTCAATCAGCTGAGCGGCCTCCCCTTCGGCTTGCCTCAGCCCGTAGATCTGCCCGTCATAGCTGTCGACATGGTAGCAGTCCGGTATATAGTTCGCGTCGCCGGTCGCGGTGTCATAGGCCACTGCAAAAAGCGCCTCCTCTTGCCCGTTATAGGTATGCTCCTGATAATACACCACGCCGTTGTCGATCCCGATCGTCGGGAAATCCCCCAGCGTCTCCTCGATGATGTGCGGCTCCGGCTCGCCTTCCTTCATCCACGCGATGCTTCGAGAACGCGCGTCGCCATCGGTATCCGCGAAGAAAGCGAAGATGCCGGTTGCAGGGTCGTAGTCGATGTCGCGCAGCATATTGGATCCGATCTCCCACGGCTCGCCGTCAAGGTGCAGCTCCGCCATCTGCCGGCGGTTTACCAGGTCGTACACATAGATTGCATTGTTCTTTTCCGGGACTTCCGAATTGGTGATGGAGTACACGAGCAGGTCGCCGCGCACCAGAAAATCTTCCACGGGGGTAAAAACTTCGCCATCGATCCAGCGCCAGGACACGATGGTCTCGAAGCCTTGCTTCTGCATATCGTAGGCCGAGAAAGAAGCCTCTTCGCTGATCGCGGTGTTTTGCGTCAGGCACACGAACCGGCTGCCCGACAGCTCCAATCCATAGTAGGGGTAGTAGATGCCCTTCTCCGAGTCTACATCAAATGCCAACGCAACTTTCTTTTCCCCCGTTTGCCGGTCATAATAATACAGCGTGATTTCTGTAACATAACCATTCTCCACTTCGCTTTCCCGCCACACGATATACCGGTCGTTCACATCCATTTCTTCCATCATATGCTGCCCTTCGATGCGGAACAGCTCCCGGCTGTCGGCGAACGCACCGGAAGCACCCTCCCGCACCGAGACGCCGCCGTCGATATAGTACTTCATCGTGTACCCGCCCGCATGTTTCCAAACGCCGGTCGGAACCCGACTGTCTTCCGCGAAATCATGCACAACGCGGTAGTCGTGTCGACCTGTTTCGGCAAATATGCTTGTCGGCAGGGGCATCGGCGCAGGCGCCACCGGCAGCGCTTCTTCTGAAGCCTCCGGCTCTTCCGGCAGCGCCGGAGCCTCCGGCACGGGTTCCCACGCAGATGACCCGCCACCTCCTGCGGGCTGGCAGGCCGTAAGCACGGCGGCCGAAACAAACGCCAGAACCAAAGCTCCCCATCTTCTCATGCCCATGTCCTCCCATCAAAACACATTTCCGCCATCCGGAGACCACCTATCCCATTCCCCAGCATGGCCCAAAATCCATCTCCTTGTTGCAGCATTATACCGCCACAGAAAACATTTTTCCACAAATCATATCAAAGTGGTATGGCGCGCGTGCCAAGTCGTTGCGGCAGCCTTGTGTAATGCTGCAAGTAATGCGGTATGCTGCGGCCTGTTTTGTGCAGGACAGCAACTAATGCGGTATATTTTCAGCTTTTCGCCCGAAATAATACCGCATTACTTGCGGCGTTGCACAAGGCTGCCGCATAGCCGCTGTCACCGGGGGTGAAAATGCCAGCCGTCAATCACGCGCCGCCCCCGCCCAGCCGCTCCCAGTACGCAGCGCTCAGGCCCGAGATGTAGCTTTGTTTTTCCGCCGAGAAACCGCGCTCGACCTCCATCGTTTCGGCGCTGAGGAACAACACATCCACGTCCGAGTCGAGCTGCAGCGTGGCCATATAGGCATAGTTTTGCCAGGTCTTTTGAAAATCCTCTTCCATTTCACCTTCCATACCGAGGCTGGTTCTCCCTTCGGGGGATTGTATCCCGATCGCAATCGCACCATCATCGCTCGTGGCATACTTCACATCGCCGTACCCGCGATCATCCACAAGGAAACTCCTCACTGCGGTATACCAACTGTCCCGATGCTGGTTGGCGAACCATGCGGCATCCTCCTCGATTTCGTCTATGCGCGCCGACGCACGGTCGAAATCCGCCCCCGCCGCTTCGGGGGGCATCCCGACATAGGCACCCATCAGATAGCCTTCGGACGTCATCAGTTTGATGCAGACAACCGACCCCAAATCGGTTGCGAGCGTATCTGCTTCCTCCTGCGTGTCCAATTGTTCATGGCCCTTTTCCCAGTCCACCTTGCCTGCAGCAGCCGTGGAGGCAAAGGTTACGATCGCGAGATATCCCTCGTCCTCGTATGTGACATCCCCCGGCTCCCAGCCGTACCGCTCCTGCTGGTCGAGGATGTAGTCGTCGAGGATCTTCGCGCGCGCCGCGATCTCGTCGGCGCTCATGGCCGCCGCGCCCTGGCCATCCTCCTCCCCGGAAGCCGGAGCCGAGCCCTCCTGGCCCAAGCCCGCATCGGCAGCGGCGCCCGAGCCCGCATCGGCGGCAGGGCCGGGCCGGCAAGCCGTCAGCGCCACCAAGGCCAAAACCACGGCAAGGCAGACCACGGCCCGTAGGTACTTCATCCCTATGTTTGCATTATTCCTGTTCCATTGCATGATGCGATACTCCTCTCCTAATTCCGCTGAGTTAGAACTCCGCCGCAATCTGCTGCAGGCGCTCGAAATCCGCCCGCCCGAAGCAGCACAACACGACCTCGGCCATCTCCGGGTCCCCTGCCAGGAAATCCCGGATCGTCGCGAGCGCGACCCGGCTGGCGTCGTCAAAGGGGTAGCCGTAGACGCCGGTGCTGATGCAGGGGAAGGCGATCGTCCTCGCGCCGTGCGCCCGCGCCAGCTCCAGCGAGTTCCGGTAGCAGTCCGCCAGGAGGCCCGGCTCGCCGTGCGCCCCGTCGCGGTAGACCGGCCCCGGCGTGTGGATCACGTATTTGGCCGGGAGGCGGTAGCCCTTCGTCAGCCTGGCCTCCCCCGTCTTGCAGCCGCCCAGCAGCCGGCACTCGTCCAGCAGCTCCGGGCCGGCCGCCCGGTGGATCGCGCCGTCTACGCCCCCGCCGCCGAGCAGCGACGTGTTCGCGGCGTTGACGATGGCGTCCACATCCAGCTTCGTGATATCGCCCTGAATGACCTTCACCCGTTCCATCATTGACCTCCTTGCATCCGTTGGCTGCGCCGCTTGTCAGGCGCCCCCGCCCAGCCGCTCCCAGTACGCAGCGCTCAGACCCGAGATATAGCTCTGTTTTTCCGCCGAGAAGCTGCTCCCGGCCTCCGCTGTTTCGGCGTCCAAAAACGCCACTTCCACGTCCGCGTCGAGCAGCAGCGTGGCCAGGCGGGCGTAGTCCTGCCATTTGTCTTGGAATTCCTGCTCGGATGCCCCTTCCATGCCGGGGATGCTCCCCCCTTCCGGGAACTGTATCCCGATGGCGACCGCCCCCGCATCACCCGTGGCAAACTTCGCATCGCCCCAATGCATGATGTCCAGCAGCAATTCTTTTTCCTCTGCGTACCATGCGTCCCGATGTTGGTTGGCGAACGATGCAGCCGCCCCCTCGAGCTCACCAACGCGCGCCGCCGCCAGGCCGAAATCGGCCTCATCCACATCCGCGGGCACCCCGACATAGGCCCCGAGCAGATAGCCGTCGCTCGTCTTCGCCAGGATGCAGGCAGCGGACCCCAGCTCGGCAGCCAGCGTATCCGCCTCCTCCTGCGATTCCAATTGCTCATGAGCCGTTTCCCAATTCCCATAAGCCACATGGGAATCGGCGTAGGAATCAAACGTCACCGTCATGAGGTACCCGTCGTCCTTGTACGTGATTTGCCCCGGCCTCCAGCCATACTGCTCCTGCTGACCAAGGATGTAGTCCTCAAGGATCTGGGCGCGCGCCGCGATTTCGTCGGCGCCCATGGCGGCCAGGTACTCGGCTGCGGCGGCGTCCAGATCGACGTCCGGGACAGCGGCGCTCTGGCCTTCCTCTTCCCCGGAAGCCGGAGCCGACCCCTCCTGCCCCGGGCCCGCATCGGCGATGGTGCCCGAGCCCGCGTCGTCGGCGGCAGGGCCGGGCCTGCAGGCCGTCAGCGCCAACAAGGCCAAGCACGCAGCGAGGCAAAGCGCGGCTCTCAGGTATTTCAATTGCATGATGATGCTCCTCTCCGCTTCAGTCCTATCCGTGTGCATCCATCTTACCACAAGCCCGGGTGATCAGCCAAACCTGTGGTAGAATGCATCAAGGCGACTTGATCGCCACGCTATTGCAATAACAATCATACTGGAGACGAAATGCTATTGATCGAAAAACTGACCGTGCTGCCTTCCGGCCTTGGGATACACTTCATCGGGTCCTACGGCGGCGACGCGTGGGTGCTGGAAAAAGGCGGCGACGCCGTCCTGCTCGACGCGGGCTTCCCCTTCTGCGCAGAGCAGACCGCACAGGAGGCCGCGCGCATCCTGGACGGGCGGCCGCCCGGCGCGATCCTCCTCTCCCACAGCCACTACGACCACATCGGCGGCGTGGCCGCCTACCGCAGGGCCTTCCCGGGCGCGCCCGTGTACGCGGCGGCTGGCATGCAGAAGGTCTGCACAAGCGAGACCGCGCACGCCATGATGAAGAAGCTCAACGCGACGGCCGCGTCGTACGCGGGCCTCGGCGAGGGGCCGGACTTCACGGACGGCCTCGCCATCGACCGCGTCGCCGCCGAAGGCGACCGCATCACCTGTGGCGCCCTGTCCTGCGCCGTCTGGGAGACGCCGGGGCACACGAACGACAGCCTCGGCTTCTACTTCGAGGCGGACGGCCTGCTCACCCTGACGGAGACGGCCGGCATCTTCGCCCGCACGCCCGCCATCCTGTCCGAGCCCGCGGTCGTCGTCAGCTGGAAAAAATCCCTCGCCTGCGTGCGCCGCGCGCGGGAGGCCGCCCCGGGTGCCCTGCTCCTGTCGCACTCGGGCGTGCTGCAAGGCGCGGAGGTGGGCGAGTATTTGGACAGCATCGAGCGCGCCATCCTCTTCACGAAGGACCTCGTCTTCCAGCGCGCAAAAGAAGGACGGCCCCCGGAGGAGACCGTCATGGAATTCAAAGCCTTGTTCTTCGACAAAAGGCCGGGCGCCGCACAGGGCATGCAGCCGCCCGACGCCTTCCTCGCAAACTACGCCGCCATGGTGCCGCGCATCCTCGCGGAAGGCGAGTAGCCCCCGCGAGCCGCCGCAGCCCCGGCAGCCCTCAGCCGACGACGCGGATCGTCTCGATCACGACCGGCTCCAGCGGCTTGTCGTTTGCGTCCTTGTCCACCTTCGCGATCGCGTCGACGACCTCCATGCCGCCTGTCACGCGCCCGAACGCCGCGTACTGCCCGTCGAGGTAGGTCGCGTCGCCGTTCGTGATGAAAAACTGGCAGCTCGCCGAGTCTTTGCTCTGCGAGCGCGCCATGCTGATGACCCCGCGCTCGTGGCTAATCGGGTTCTCCCAGCCGTTCTGCGAAAACTCGCCGACGATCTTCTCGTCCGAGCCGCCCGTGCCGGTCCCGAGCGGGTCGCCGCCCTGGATCATGAACCCGTCGATGACCCGGTGGAACGTCAGCCCGTCGTAGAACCCATCGTTCACGAGCTTCAGGAAATTGTCCACCGTGATCGGCGCCGCCGCGCGGTCGAGCTCCACCGTGATGGTGCCCCCGTCCGCCATTACAATCTCTACCATAGGATGGTCCCCTTCCGCCGCATCTCCCGCGGCATCTTCCGCAATAACATTCCCGCCGCCGGCCGCCGCGTTCACATCGGCCGTCTCGCTCACATCCGCCGCGCCCGTCGCGTCGGCCGTCTCGGCCGCGCCAGCCGCATCGCCCCCGCCATCGCCGGAGCTTCCGCCCCCGCACCCGGCCAGCAGCACCAGCAGGCATATGGCCGCGCAAACGATCAGATACCACTTCCGCATAACGTCAGTCCTCCACTTCCTCGCCGGGCGTCTGCGGCGAAACCGCGCCCTCTTCCAAGGCCGGATCCCCTTCCGCAGCGTCTTCCCCAGCTTCACCCACATCTTCCGCAGCCTCCGCCGCCCCGTCGGTCGGCGCCGTCTGCACGACCTCCACGCCCGTAGGCAGGATTTCAAACCATGTCTTGCCGATCGCCAGCGGGATCGGGTTGCCCTCCGCGTCCACGAAGCGCGGCGGGGTCTCCCCGTCCGACTGCCACCGGCCCAGTATCTTCACGCCGCCGCGGTAGACGCAGCAGTCGCCCGAGCCCGTCATATCGATGTTGTACGTCTGCCCCTTGCCGGGGATGTCGGCCGCCGGGACGTAGTCCTGCCAGAGGACCACGACGTTCTGCACCCGGACCGGCTCCTCCGTCGCCTCGTCGGCCTGCACCTTGTCCTGGACGGAGCGCGTGTAGCCGCCGTCCGCGTAGGCCCACTGGACGTTGTAGGTGGCGGTGCTGAACGGGATCTCGAATTCCACGGCCTCCTGCAGGCCGGCCGTGTTGTATTCCACGACGGACGCCGACCCGTCCTCCGCGAATTCGTAGGCGTCGAATTCCAGCGTGCGCGGCGTCAGTTCGATCGGGTTGTAGCCCATCTTCGCCGCCGTCTCGTACGTCTCGCCGATGTCGAGGTACAGGTTGTGCGGGGCGGTGCGGGTGTCCACGCGGTGGTAGAGGTCGGACGCCGAATTGTGCGACATCTCGTTGATCGCCGTCGTCGCGAGCCGCGCCCAGACGAGGTCGTTGGCCCCGCTGAAAAAGAAGAACGCGTTGTACTCGGGCACGATGCTCATATCCGAGTCGCGCGCGCTGCGCACCGGCCCGACTTCCTCCGGCACGGTGCTCTGGTACAGGCAGTTGAAGCGCGTGATGCCGCCCTCCGTGATCGACTCGTAGACGACGTCCGCGTCGACGACGCCGAGCTGCGGCCGCGCCTCGGGCGTGTTCTCGATCTTCACCGAGATGATGCGCGCCTCCGTGGCCTTCTTGTCCGGCGCGACCTCGCCCGTCAGCGGGTAGATGGGCGTCACCTGCTCCTCCTCCGGCTCCGCGGCGCTGCCGCCAGCCGCGGCCGCGGCGCCCTCGTCCCCGCCGCCGCAGCCCGCCAGCAGGCCGGCCACGAGCAGCGCGGCCAAAACCGCGAGCCACCATTTTTTCATCTGTTTCATTGTCTGTACCTCTCCCAACGCAAAAATCCCTTATTCGCCAACGGACGCCTTGTCCGCGTCCTTGTCCTTTTCCGCCAGCTGCCTTGCCAGCTGCATCGTGTCCTTCTCCAGGCTGACCAGCACGTTTTTCAGCGCGGCGTATTTCTCCTCCGCCGCGCGCGCGCCCTCCGCGTCGCCCGCCCTGCCCGCGCGATCCGCCTCCTCCGCGATGCGCATCCGCGCCGCGTAGAGCAGGTCGTCCAGGTTGTCTTTGACGCCGCCGATGCGGCGCGCGAGGTCCTCCGCGTCCTCCGGGTCCACCTTGCTGCCCGCGGGCGGCGTGCCCGCAGGGGCCGCCGGGGGGCCTTCCCCGAGGTCCACCTCCACCATGCGCTCCACGACGAAGGGCCGGATGCCGGTGGCCTCCTCGACCGTGGCTGCGAACGCGCGCTTGGAGGCCTCCTCGCCGTGTACCAGGAACAGCGCCTCCGGCGGCGCCTTGAACCCGCGCACCCACGCGAGCAGCCCGTCCCGGTCCGCGTGCGCCGAAAACCCCTGCAGGTTGCAGATCTCCGCGCGCACCGCGATCTCCTCGTCGAACAGCTTCACCGTCTGCGCCCCCTCGATGAGCCGGCGCCCGAGCGTCCCCTCCGCCTGGTAGCCGACGAAGACGATCGACGCTTTCGGGTCCCACAGGTGGTGCTTCAGGTGGTGCCGGATGCGGCCCGCCTCGCACATCCCGCTCGCCGAGATGATGATCTTCGGCGCGGGGTCGAGGTTCAGCGCCTTCGACTCCTCCGTGCTCTTCGTGAACGCGAGGCCGGGGAAGTCCAGCGGGTCGTCCCCCGCGAGCATCCGCCGCTTCGCCTCCTCGTCGAAATCCTGGCTGTTCTCGCGGAACGCCTCCGTCGCCGCCGACGCCATCGGGCTGTCCACGTAGACCGCGAGGCCCTCGAGCAGGCCGCGCCCCGTGTCCTGGGCGTATTTGTCGAGCTCGTAGAGCAGCTCCTGCGTGCGCCCGACCGCAAACGACGGGATGATGACCGCGCCGCCCCGTTTCTTCGTTTTTTCAATAATATCCGCGAGGCTCTTCAAGGACTCCTCGTTCCCCTCGTGCACCCGGTCGCCGTAGGTCGTCTCCATGATGACGTAGTCCGCCCGTTTGATGGTCGTCGGGTCGTTGAGGAGGGGCCTGCCCGCCGCGCCGAGGTCGCCCGTGAAGACGAGCTTCTTCTCGGAGGCGCCCTCGCCCACGAAGAGCTCGATGATGGCCGACCCGAGGATATGCCCCGCGTCGTTGAAGACAAATTTCACGCCCGGCACGGGCTCCGCGAGCTGCCCGTAGAGCACGGGGGACACGTACGGCAGCGCCGCCTCCGCGTCCGCCATCGTGTACAGCGGCTGCACCGGCGGCTTGCCCGCGCGCTCGTTTTTCTTGGACTTCCACTCCGCCTCCATCTCGTGGATGTGCGCGCTGTCCCGGAGCATGATCGGGAGCAGGTCCGCCGTCGCGTCCGTGCAGAAGATCCGGCCCGAAAAGCCGCGCTTCACGAGCAGCGGGATGCGCCCGCAGTGGTCGATGTGCGCGTGGGACAGGATGAGGAAGTCGACCTCGGCCGGGTCGAACGGGAAGGGCTCGTAGTTTTGCGCGTCCTGGCTGGCAGAGCCCTGGAACTGCCCGCAGTCGAGCAGGATGTTGACGTCCGCGCCGCCCGTAGGCGCGTCTGCGGGGGAAATCCGCAGCAGATGGCAAGACCCCGTGACCGACTCCGCGGCCCCGCAGAAATGAAGCTTCATAGATTGACCTCCAAAACCATACCGAGAGCAAGTATACCATACAAGCGATTTGCGAATGTGAGAAATCTGTGTGGAAATCGTGAAAGCAAAAGCCGGTTCAATGGTGAACCCGGCACGGGAAACCGAATTTGAAAGCTGAAAGCATCTGCGGCAGAATAATATGGTTTTTTAGACAAGCAGTTTTTGATTGGCTTTATGAATCGGCTTCCCGTGCCGGGTTTGATCCTTTTAGCCTGCCGTCACCGAATCGTTCTTTCAGCCGACAACCGTATTCATTTGTCGAGTGTTATATACCCCCTTTTCGAAAAAACACTCAATATTTTAATTGAATTTAGAATATATTTATCATAAAACCAAACAGACATCAATCAAAAAGCAGACATCTTTATAAAAAACGTAAAAATTTATGGATTTTTATCAGATTTTTTCGATCAGAACGCGCATATGCCCGCCGCAGACCATGCCGTCCTCCTCGGCGGTGTCCGTCATGTCGACTTCCGTGGTCTTCCAGCCCCCGCCCCGGATCACAGCGCGCGCCTCCTGCATGACGCCGGACTCCGCGCAGCCGCCGCCGATCGTGCCGATGATGCGCCCCTCGTAGGTCATCGCCATCTTGGCGCCCGTCTCGCGCGGCACCGGGCCGTGGGTGTCGAGGATGGTCAGCAGCGCGTCCATCCCGCCCCCTTCCCGCGCCAGCGCCTCGGCCGTCTCGATGTCGCAGCCCGCCGCCGCGCCGCCGGAAGGCCCTGCGCGGAGCACCGAGATGACCTCCGCCATGATGGACACGGAGATCTCCGCCGGCGTGACCGCCCCGATCGAAACGCCGATCGGCGTGTGGACCTTTTCGAGCGCGGCCCTGTCGTAGCCCGCCGCCTCCAGCTGCTTCATCACGATCGCGACGCGCCTGCGGCTGCCGATCATCCCCGTGTACGCGGGCGGCGCGCCCTTCAACACCCCCTCGAGGCATTCCTGGTCGTGCTTGTGCCCGCGCGTGACGATGCACACGAAGTCCGTGGGCCTGATCCGCACGCGCTCGAACAGCCGCGTGAAATCGTCCATGACGACCTCGTCGGCGGACGGGAAGCGCTCCCGGTTCGCGAAAGAGGGCCGGTCGTCGAACACCAGCACGGAAAAATCCACGAGCTTCGCCATCTGCGACAGCGCGAGCGCGATGTGCCCGCCGCCGAGGATGATGAGGCGCGGCTTCGGGAGGTAGGTCTCCACGACCATGAGCCCCCCGCCCTCCGTGGGGGCCGCCGCCACGGGCCCGTCCACCACGGCGTCCGGCAGGCCGCCGGCCGCCATCGCCTCCGCCCACGCGCCCGCGTCCGCCTCGGCCACGACGCGCTTCGATATCGCCCCGTCCGCCGCGTAGCGGGAGACCACCGCCGCCCTGCCGCCGGCGCGCAGCGCCTCGATCAATTGTCCGTAAATCTCCTGAGCCATATCCCCTCACCTCTTGCTATACGGATGAATTATACCATATGGCGGCGCGCCGTCGGCATAGCGTTTTTTTACTAAAACCGCCAAAATAATACCATTAATTGCTTGCAGAAAAATGACATGCCTTGTATAATGCATGCATAGATATTGTTCGTCTTTTTTAGTGGTGGGAACGGGGAATGAACAAGCACAATAGTTTTGCAACCTTTGATTTTGGTCAGCTGCTGCTTGATGTGGTGTCAATCGGCGTGGCGTATTTCGCGTCAGCAGCCATTTATTTCGCCGTCAACGGCCACAACCCGATCCCGCATTATTATTGGATGCTGCTCAGCTTCACCGTGCTTTTCGTCCTCACCATGCACTTCGCCCGCATGTACAACGTCACGACCTTCCTCTACACCGACCGCGTCATCGTGCGCGTCTTCGGCTCGGCGGTCCTGGCTTCGACCGTCATCGCGGCCCTCGTCTTCCTCATGCAGTTCAAGGCGACGAGCCGCCTGGTCTTCCTCACCTTCGTCGGCCTGTCGTGCGCCATCGTGATCACGAACCGCCTGCTGGGCCAGAAGGGCTCCATGCGCGCGCGGAAGCACCACATGCTCTTCGTCGGCAGCGAGGAGGTGTTCTGCACCTACCTGCACTACCTCTCGCAGGGCGCCTTCCACTACGACACCTCGCAGGACGTCTGCATCAGCCCGGACGCGCTCGCGATGCGGACGCCGCAGTTTTTCGACAACTACCTGCGCAGCAGCGGCTTCGACGAGGTCGTCTTCGTCCACGACGGGAGGGGGGCCTTCGAGTACGAGACCTACATGCGCATCTGCGAGGAGATGGGCCTCACGACGCGCCTGATCCTCGAGACCGTGCAGCTGCCGCAGTCCAAGCGCTTCATCCAGAGCGTCGGCACCTTCCCCGTGCTGACCTACCACCGGGTCTCGATGGACATGCCCCGGATCCTCATCAAGTCGATCTTCGACGTCTGCGGCGCCTGCGTGGCGCTCGTGATCACGTCCCCGATCTTCCTCGCGGCGGCCATCGCGATCAAGCTCGACTCGCCCGGCCCCGTCTTCTTCCGGCAGAAGCGCGTCGGCAAGTCCGGCCGGACGTTCGAAATCCTGAAATTCCGCTCGATGGTCACGGACGCGGAGGCGCTGAAGCACGCGCTCATGGCCAAGAACGAGATGGGGTCCGACCATATGTTCAAGCTCGAAAACGACCCGCGCGTGACGCGCGTCGGGGCCTTCCTGCGCCGCACGAGCATCGACGAGCTCCCGCAGCTCATCAACGTCCTGCGCCGCGAGATGAGCCTCGTCGGCACCCGCCCGCCCACCGTGGACGAGGTCGCCCTCTACGAGCGCCGCCACCGCCGCCGCATCAGCATCATGCCCGGCATCACAGGCCTCTGGCAGGTCTCCGGCCGCAGCAGCATCCGCAACTTCGAAAACGTCGTCGAACTCGACGAAACCTATATAGACTCCTGGTCGCTCGGGCTGGACCTGAAGATTCTCTGGCGGACTGTGGGCGTCCTCGTGAATAGGAGGGGAGCATGCTGAAAAAACGGTGGATCCGAATAACAATCGCCCTGGTACTGTGCCTTGCCACGCAGGCCGGCCTCGTGCAGGCGCACGCCTTGTCAAGCGAGCCGGGGGGCGGGACCTTCGCCTACCACCCCGCGGCGGATGGGGGCGCGGCGGACGTGCGGGACCTCGTGCTGGACGCGCCCGCGGGCAAATACGGCTTCGTCACGCAGCGCGGCTCCGACTTCGCCTTCGCGGGCACCGGGGAGACGGTCCGCTTCTGGGGCGTGAACATGGTCTTCTCCGCCTGCTTCCCCGAAAAGGCCGACGCGGACCTCATTGCGGAGGACCTGGCGAGCCTCGGCGTCAACCTCGTGCGGCTCCACGGCATCGACTCCTCGTACAGCAAGCAGGCGTCGCTGTTCGCCGATTATACGAAGGACACGCAGCAGATCGACGCGGGGCAGCTCGACAAGCTCGATTATTTCGTCGCCGCGCTGAAGGAGCGCGGCATCTACATCAACCTCAACCTCAACGCGAAGCGCGTCTACGCGCCGGGGGACGGCCTCGAGGGCGACCCCAGGCTCTACGGCAACGGCGGGCCTTTGAAGAGCGCGCAGTATTTCGACGAGCGCCTCATCTGGCTCCAGAAGGATTTCGCGCGCAAGCTCCTGTCCCACGAAAACCCTTACACGGGGCTGACCTGGGCCGAGGAGCCGGCGATCGCGATGATCGAGCTCGTCAACGAGCAGTCGATGTTCTCCGATTGGGCGTCCAATCAATATGACAAATACCTCAAGGGCGCGGTGGCCGACGAGCTGACCGCCCTCTACAAGGCCTGGGTGCAGGAACACTACGGCGCGGAGCTGGCCAAGAAGGCATCCGTGCCCCTGTACGCGACCATCGCCCGCCAGCCAGAGCAGGTAGCGCTCTACTGGGGCGAGTTCCTCGCCGACACGGAGGAGGCCTTCTACGCCGAAATGACGCGGTTCCTGCGCGAGGACCTCGGCGCGGTGCAGCCGGTGTCCGGCAACAACAACTACGCGGGCCTCGGCGACCTCTCGGCGCAGACCGGGACGGACTTCACGAACGCGCACGCCTACATCGACCACCCCCTCTTCCCGGACGGCTGGTCGCAGGAAAACTACGTGATGCAGGACCTGAGCCTCCTGGACGCGGGCTTTGACGCGGGCCAGGGCGACTTCCACAGCCTGTTCGCCGACATGGCGTCCACGGCGCTAAGCTGCAAGCCGCACGTCGTCAGCGAATGGTGCCAGCCCTACCCCAACAGCTACGAATACGAGTCCCCCCTGCTCGTGGCGTCCGTCGCCGGCGTCCAGGGCTGGGACGCGGTGATCTATTTTGCCTACAGCCACAAGAAGTCGTCCGACGGCGGGAAGATCGACTACTGGTTTGACATGCGCAGCAACCCCGCCAAGCGCGCGCAGTTCGCGGCGGCGGCCGTCAGCTTCGTGCGCGGCGACGTGCCGCAGGCGGCGGGCGAGACCGTCCTCAGCTACACGGAGGCGGAGACGCTGCACCACGGCACGCGCGACCTCTGGACGAAGTCGCTCTTCGCGGGCAGCATGGGCGGCGGCGACGACACGGCGGACCTACTGCTTTCGTCGCGGCTGACGCGGGGATCCTTCGACGCGCAGAAGACGAGCAGCGTCGCGGCGGCGCTCGACGCGGCCCAGGACGCGGAGGCGGCGGCGGGGGCGGCCCCGGCCATCACGTGGGACGCGGGCAAGTACGCCACGGTCGACACGGACGGCCTGCAGGCGGTCATCGGGCGGATCTCGGGGCAGACGGTCGGCACTTCCAGCCTGACGGTGCGCATGGAGGGCGGCGCGCAGAACGACGCGGCCGTCTCCCTGCTCTCCCTGGACGGGGCACCCGCCAGGTCCTCGGACAGGCTCCTCCTCACCGTCGCCGGGGCGCAGGCCAACACCAGCAGCACGTTCCGCACCGGGCGCACCCTCTCCAACTGGGGGACGGCCCCCGTGCAGGTGCAGGGCGTCAAGGGCGAAATCACGATCAAGCTCGACGCGGCGGGCCGTTATACGGTCTACCCGCTGAACGCTGACGGCGGGCGCCGCAAGGCGATTTCCGTTTCGGCATCGTCGAATGGGCTTGCATTTTCTCTCACAGGTGATACCATGTGGTACGAGGTCATAAAATCTGAGGCCGGCAAAGGAGCGTGATCTACTAGACCATGATGGAACAATTCAAGGCAGCGGTCCGG
The DNA here is from genome assembly GCA_031272365.1 of Eubacteriales Family XIII. Incertae Sedis bacterium. Lineage (GTDB taxonomy): Bacteria > Bacillota > Clostridia > Peptostreptococcales > Anaerovoracaceae > WRFF01. The sequence continues at coordinate 25,952 of JAISTX010000056.1, read as the reverse complement.
GGCACGGAAACCGTTGCATCGATGAGGCGGCGGGGCCTGACCGTGGGGGAAAACCTCCACAAGGGCTCGGGCGTCGTCATCGACCCCGACTACCTGTGGCTCATCCACATCGGCGACAACGTGGCGTTTGCGCCCTACGTTCAGGTGTTTGCGCACGACGACAGCCTCGTCCCTTCGCTCGGGCTGCGGCGCATCGCGCCCGTCGTGATCGAGGACAACGTCTTCGTGGCGACGCGCGCGACCATCCTGCCCGGCGTCCGCATCGGGAAAGGCGCCGCCGTCATCGCGGGGAGCGTGGTGTCTTCGGACGTGCCCGCGGGCGCAGTGGCCGGGGGGAACCCGGCCAGGAAATTTGCGGAGGTCGCTTCCTATATGGAAAGCCTCGGCGAGGCGATCGCGCGCGCGCCCTGCTTCGGGGAGGAGTGGACGATCCGCGGCGGCATTACGGACGGTATGAAGGAAGAGATGCTTCAGGCGTTGAACGAGGCAGGTGAGGGTTTCGTCGTCTGAGGCGCAGTTGGCAATACCACATAGGGGAGGTAAAAGAAATGAGTGTTTACGACAGGCTTGTCCGCATATTGCTTGTGTATGCGGAAGAACACAAGGGGACGATCGAGCCGGACACGGATCTGCTGACGGATCTGGGGCTCAACTCCTTCGATCTGTCACAGATCGTCTACGACATCGAGCGGGAGTTCGGTGTCGTCTATATGTTTGAGAATGTGGATTTCCGCAGTTTACGGCGCATGGGGGATCTTGCGGATTTCGTTGGGGAGAAAGCGCAGGAAAAAATATGAACATAGGCCCATACCCGTACAACAAGGCCCCCGCGTCCGAAACCCTGCGGGAGCTGCTGGAATATTTTTCGCAGCGGGGCGCGCCCGGCGACACGGTGCTCGTCCACCGGCTGCGGGACCCCCTGCCCGTCACGCGCGGGCAGCTCATGCAGGATGTCCGCCGCTTTTCCGCCCGGCTCCACGCGCTGGGGCTCTCCGGCAAACAGGTCGCCGTCGCCACCATGCCCGGCTATGCGGGCGCGGTGGCCATGTTGGCCGGGTTCCACGCCGGCGCCGTCGTCGTGCCGCTCGACGTCCAGCTGCCGCCGGGCCGCCTGTGCCAGCTCGTGGCCGACAGCGACGCCCAGGCCCTGCTCTACGGGGGTGCCTTCGAGACGGTGCGCGAGGGCGCGGAGGCCGGCGGCGCGGTGCGGCATTTCTGCTGCCTCGACGGTCCGGACTTCGGCGCGTGGCTGCGCGCGGGCGAAGGCGCGCCGGAGGCCCCGGCGCCCGCCCCTTCCGACCTCGCCGTCATCATGTACACCTCCGGGACGACCGGCGCGGCCAAGGGCGTGATGCTGACGCAGCATTCGCTGGTCAGCAGCGTGCTGGCGGGCATCGCGATGCACGAGATGCCTGAGACCAACCTCGCCTTCCTGCCCTTCTTCCACATCTTCGGCGTCATCGGGCTGCTGATGATGGTGGGCCAGGGGCTCCAGTTCTACATGAGCGACGGACCCGCCGCGTTTTTGGGCGAGATCGCCCGCTACAGGCCGCAGCAGGTGCTCATGGTGCCCGCGATGGCGCGCGCGGTCATGCGGCGCATCGAGGCGGGCCTGACGCAGGATCTGGGCGACGTGAACCTGATCATCTGCGGCGGCGCGCGCGTCCCGGCGGAGATCCCCGCCTTCTACCGGGGCCTCGGCATCGACCTCCTGAACGCCTACGGGCTGACGGAGACGACGGGCATGGTGGCCTCGACCAGGCGCCGCGACTACCGCGACGGCAGCGTCGGGCGGGCCTACCCGAACACGGACATCCGCATCGCGGGCGGCAGCGCCGCCGGGGGCACCATGATTGCCGGGGGTGCCCCGGGCGCAGCTGGCGTAGGCGAAATCCAGATGCGCGGCGTGTGCATGTGCAAGGGCTACTACAAGCGCCCGGACCTGACGAAAGAGCTCTACACGGAGGACGGCTGGCTCCGCACCGGCGACCTCGGGTATCTCGACGAGGACGGCTACCTCTTCATCACGGGGCGCATCGGGAACCTGATCGTCCTGGACAACGGGTACAACGTCTCCCCCGAGGAGGTCGAATCCCTCGCCTCCAGCGACGAGCGCATCGCGGAGATCGTCGTCTACGAGTCGGACGGCGCCATCGCCGCCGAGATCTTCCCCGCCTACACGGACGGCATGGCCGAAGAGGGCAAGGCGCGGCTCCGGGACGGCATCGAGGACGGCATCCGCCGCCTCAACGAGACGCTGCCCTTCTACATGTCCATCCTGAAGACCACCTTCCGGGACGAGCCGTTCCCGAAGACGACGACGAACAAAATCAAACGGGGGCAGGCGCATTGATCAAACCGAAAACGATCGCACGCAATCTGTTTTTATGGGCGTTGACGCCGGTCTACCGGGCGCGGCCGGAGGCGGCGGAGTCTATTATTTATTTCCTGAAATTCCGCAAGAGGCTCGACCTGAAAAACCCCGTGACCTGGCAGGAGAAGCTGCAGTGGATCAAGCTGTACTACCACGTGCCGCTCTACGCCGCGTGCTCCGACAAATACCTGGCGCGCGTCTATATGGAAAACAAGGGCCACGGGGGCATCCTCAACACCCTCTACTGGGAGGGCGGCGACGCGGCGGCCATCCCCTGGGACTCCCTGCCCGACCGCTTCGCGCTGAAGGTGACGCACGGCTGCGGCTACAACCTGTTCTGCCGGGACAAGCGCACGTTCGACCGGGAGGCGGCGGCGCGGAAGCTGAACCGCTGGCTGCATACGACCTACCTGGAGGCGTATGGCGAGTGGTTCTACGGCGTCGTCCCGCCGCGCATCCTCTGCGAGGCGCTCATCGACGGGGACGCGCCGGGCCTGCCCCCAACCGACTACAAGGTGCACTGCTTCGGCGGCGCGCCGAGGCTGATCCAGTGCGACGCCGGGCGCTCCACGCCGCACCACCACCGGCGCCTGTACGAGCCGGACTGGACGCCGACGATGATCAACCTCGAGGGGCGGCTGGACGCGGGGAAGTCCATGCCGCCGCCGAAGCGGCTGAAGGAGATGCTGCGCATCGCGGGCGACATCGCGAAGCCTTTCCCCTATGTGCGCGTGGATTTCTACGAGACGGGCGGGATGCTCGTGTTCGGCGAGATATCGTTCATGAACGGCGCCGGCTTCTCCACGCTCGCGCCCCTCGGCACGAGCGAGATGCTCGGCGACTGGATCCCGCTCCCGGAGCCCGTGAAGGGGCCCGTGACGCGGGAGATGGCGGAGGAGGCGCTATGAAAAAGCTGCGCGTGCTCATGGTCGGTGTCCACCCGGACACGAAAGGCGGCATCTGGACGGTCGTCGACAACTACCTGCACCACGAGGGCTACCGCGCGGCCGTGGACGTCACCTACGTGGCCACGGCGACGGGCGGGCCGGCCGCGAAGCGCCACCTGTTCTCGCTCGGCGCGTTCCTGCGGCTCTTCTTCATCCTGCTGACGAAAAAGATCGACCTCGTGCACATCCACAGCGCGAGCCGCGGGAGCTTCGTGCGCAAGGGCCTGGCCCTGCGCATCGCGAAGCGGTTCGGCAAGCCGGTGGTCTTCCATCTGCACGGGGCGCAGTTTGAGGCCTACTACGACGCCGCGCCCCCGCGCGAGAAGCGCCGCATCGAGGAGACGCTGGCGCGCGCGGACCGCGTCCTCTGCCTCGGGAGCGCGTGGGAGAAGCTGCTCCGGGAGAAGGTCGGGGTGGCCGAGGGCGTCGAGGTGCTGCACAACGCGGTGGCCGTGCCCCCGGAAAACCCCTACGACCCGGGCGCGAAGGAGATCATCTTCCTCGGCGAGGTCGGCCGCCGCAAAGGGGCGTTCGACCTGATCGAGGCCGCGGCCCAGATGCGCCGCAGCGGCACGCTGCCGGAAGGCGTTTCCGTGCTGCTCTACGGCGGCGGCGCGGCGCTCGACGAAGCGGCGCGGGCCGCGGAGGCGGCGGGCGGCGCGGACGGCTCTGTGCGATGCATGGGCTTCCTCGCGAAGAGCGGGAAGCGGGACGCGCTCCGCCGGGCGATGCTGCACGTGCTGCCCTCCTACGACGAGGGCCTGCCGATGTCGGTGCTCGAGACGATGGCGGCGGGCATCCCCAACGTCACGACGGGCGTCGGCGCCATCCCCGACGCGGTCGAGGGGGGCAAGAACGGCATCCTGGTGAGGCCGGGCGACCCGCAGCAGCTCGCGGCGGCGATCGGCGCCCTCGCCTCCTCCGAGCGGATGCGCAAGGAGATGAGCGGGAGGGCCTTTGGGACCATGCGCGAGAAGTTCTCCTTGGACGGGCACGTCGAGAAGCTGCTGCGCATCTACCGCGCGGCGGCCTGCGGCCTTGCGCTCCTGCTGCTCCTGACCGCCTGCGGGCCGGCGGGCGAGTACGAGCACGACACGCTCGACGAGATCGCGTCGAAGGTGATCGAATACCCGGAGGTCGAGATGAAGGACGTCGAGGAGCGCACGGACATCTTCGGCACGGAGAAGGCCGTGAAGGCGAAGGCCGCGTTCGAGCTGTACACGGAGCCCGACGCGTCGGTCCAGTTTTTGAAGGACGTGCCCTACGCCGCCGAGGAGGAAAAGGAGTCCAGCGGCGCGGCCTCCGCGGACAAGGCGGCGGAGGAGGCGGACACGCGCCTCTGCGACATCGTCTACCCGCTGACCACCGAGGGGGCACCCGCGCGGAACCCCCTGATCGTATTCGTCCCGGGGGGCTCTTTCACGACGACGGACAAGGACAGCCTGCGTCCGGCGATCCTCACGATGGCGCACCACGGCTACACGGCCGTCTCCATCAGCACGCGCCACATGACGGAATACGGGTACGACGACCAGCTGACGGACGTGCTCGACGCCGTCCAATACCTGGTCGACCACGCCGCGGACTACGCCATCGATCCCAACCACATCATCCTGCAAGGCACATCGTCGGGCGGCAACCTCGCGCTGAACGCCGCGTACACGCGGGGCGTGGGCTTCCTCGACGACGACGACGCAAAGCGCTATACCTTCACGATCGAAGCCGTTTGCACCTATTCGGCACCGATTTCGCCGCGCGACTACCTCGGCATCGACCCGGACAGCCCCGAGGCCGCGCAGAACGACATGCTCAAGGCGCTGCTCGGCAGCCGGTGGACGACGGACGGGCGCGGCGGCATCGACCGCATCTCGCCCACGCGGTATGTCACGGAGTCGACCCCCCCGACGCTCGTGCTCGGGGGCGGGATGGACGCGGTCGTCCCCGCCGTAGACGGCGAGTCGCTCTACCGCGCGCTCCGGCTCGCGGGCGTGCGCACCGACTGGATCACTTACGAGCAGGCGACGCACACGGATTTCTCCGTCGGGCAGATGCTCGCGGATATAGACGCATTCTACTGGGAGGTGGAAGATGGGCTTGTGGGCGAGACTGTCGATCAATAGCGCCCGCATCCGGCGGCTGCTGCTCTTCTTGGCGATCATCCTGCTCGCCATGATCCTTGGCATGATCGGGACCTCGCGCCTGATCTCCGGGCTGCACCTCTACGAATACAGCGCCACGTCCATGGTCTACATCACGAAGCAGGCCACCGCCGAAACCAGCACGTCGGGCATCTACCAGGACCTGCTCGCAAACAAAGAGGTCGCCACGGACTTCGCAAACTTCATCAGCTCGGAGGCCGGCTTCCTCAAGGTGCGCGAGCGCCTCGGCGCCCAGCTCCCCTGGCTGGAGCGGCACCGCTTCGACGCGGACGACCATTTCATCTCCGCGACGAACGAAGCGCAGTCGCGCCTCATCAAGATCGAGGTCGTCTGCGACAACCCCTACGACGCGGCGATCATCGCGAACGGCTGCGTGGACATCCTGGACGAGCTCAGCATGTCCGTCTACGTCGCCGACTTCGTGCAGACGGTGCAGATCGCCGAGCCGGATCCCGTCCCCAGCTTCCCCGAGCGGCGGATGCTCCTGCCGATGGGCCTGGGCATCGGGTTCGCCATCGGTTTTGCCATCGTGCTCGCGATCTGGGCCGCGGGGTCGGGCCGGAGCCTGCACGCCCCGGAGAGGCGGGGCGGCGGCGGTGGCGGCCGTGGCGGCTCCGGCGGCGACCGGGGCGGCGACCGGGGCGGCGAACGGGGCGGCGACCGGGGCGGCTCCGGCGGATCCATCGGCCCCGGCGGGCCTGGCGGGCCCGGCGCAGATTCGATGGTGAAACCCCGTGGCTCGTGGTTCGAAGGCTGACGCCCCCCTGCGCGTCCTCTACCTGACGTCATCCTTGGAGGTGGGCGGGGCGGAGCGCCTGCTCATCGACTTTTTCGATGCGTACGAAAAGGCCCGCGCACGGTGCGCCGCGCCGCGCGCCGTGGACGTGGCGTACCTCGTGACGAACGACCGCGTCGACCCCGGCCTGCGCGCCCAGCTGCTCGCGACGGGCGCGGCGGGCGCCTTCTGGGGGCGCGCCGAGGGCAGCGGCCGCCTGGGGGTGCTGCGCCGCCTGCTCGCCCACGTCCGCGCGGGGGGCTTCCGCGTCGTGCACGCGCAAAACACGGGGACGAAGTACTGGGGCATGCTCCTGAAAATGCTCGTGCCCGGCCTGCGCCTCGTCTTCACGGTGCACAACACCTACGACGTCCCGACCTACCGCGGCCTGAAGCTCTTCCTGCACCGCCGGCTCGTGGACGCCAACATCGCCGTCTCGCGCGCCGTCCTCGCCGGCTGCGAAGCGCAGCGCCTGCCCCATTCCCTTTTGATCTATAACGGGATCCAGGCCGGCCGCATACGCGGGAAGGAGGGCTACGCCCTGCCCGCCCCGCCTGCCCCGCCCCGGCTCGTCTGCACGTCCCGGCTCGTGCCGGAGCTCAAGGGGCAGCACGTGATTCTGGACGCCCTCGCTTTGTGCATACAGGAAAGCCGGCCGTTCCGCATCGTCTTCGTCTGCGGCACGGAGGGCGGCTACGCGGAGGCGCACCGGGGTCTTTTGGCACGCGCGGAGGCGCTCGGCATCCCGGACGGCCTCGTGGAATTCGCCGGGCAGCGCCCGGACGTCTGGGAGATCCTCTGCGGTTTCGACGGGTACGTCCACGCGGCGTTTTCCGAGGCGCTCGGCCTGGCGCTCCTCGAGGCCATGGCCGCCGGGCTCCCCGCCGTCGCCCCCGACAGCGCGGGGCCGGCCGAGCTCATCACGCACGGGGAGACGGGGCTCCTGTATGAGGCGGGCAGCGCCCGCGCGCTCGCGGACGCGGTCGGCCGCCTGTTCTTTGAAGCCCCCGAGGCGGAGCGGCAAAGGATCGGCGGGGCCGCGCGCGCCTTCGCGCAGACGTGCGACATCGCGGAGATGGCGGCCGCCTACTGCCGGCTCTACGAGGAGGTGGCGGCGCGATGACGCGCAACATCGTCCTCTCGGTCGGCGTCAGCTTCTTCGCGAAGCTGATGGTGCTGATCCAGTCCTCCGTGATCACGGCCGTCTTCGGCGCGAACGCGGAGGTCGACGTCCTGTTTTACATGCTGAGCCTCATCATCTCCGTCACCACCTTCGTGTCGGCGATCAACCAGCTCGTCATGGTCGCCAACCTCATGAAGGTGCGGCAGGAGTGTCCGGAGGAGGCCTACCGCGCCTGCGTCGGCCGGCTGCTCGCGGGCTGGCTCCTGCTCGGCTGTGCACTCTGCGCCTGCTTCTCCCTCTTCGGCCGGCAGATCCTCTCCTTCACCTCGGCGTTCGGGGCCGGGGCGCTGGAGTCCGCGCTGCCCACGGTGCGCGTCATGGCCTTCGTGACGCTGCTCGCCGTCGTGAACACCTACCTCATGGACATCTTCACCGCCTACCGCGTCTTCGTGCTGCCGATGGTCAACGACCTATTGAAAAGCGCCCTCATCATCGCCTTCGTCCTCGCGCCGCAGGGCCAAAAGTCCTTCATCCTCGTCGCCTGGGGCATGCTCGTCGCCTACGCGCTGCAGTTCGTGATCCTCCAGGTGCAGTTCAAGCGGGTGTCCGGGTTCTTCGCCGTCCCCGCCGGGCGCGGGCGCGCCGCCCTCCCCCGCAGCGCGGGCCGCAACACGTTTTTCACGGGCTTGACGCAGGCCGCCACCCTCGCGGAGACGATGGCGTGCCTGTGGGCGATCTCGACGCTGCCCGGCGGCGTGTTCACGGCGCTCTCGCTCTCGCGCCGCATCTCCCAGACCGTGCTCAACGTCGTCGTCGTCCAGTTCGCCACCGTCGTGGGCATCGAGCTCATCGACTACGAGCACAGGGGCGACCGGGAGGGCCTCGCCCGCACGTGGAGCCGCTACCTCGTCCTCGCCAACTACCTCGCCCTGCCCCTCACCGCCATCCTCATGGTCAACGCGGGGCCCATCATCCGGCTGCTGTTCGGGTACGGGAAGTTCACGCAGGCGGACGGCCTCGTCGCGTCGCGCACCCTCGTGCTCTTCGCGCTCATGCTCGTGACGACGGTCTGGGACTCCTTCCTGCAGCGGCTCGTCGTCGCGAAACAGCTGCAGTACCGGACGTGGGGCTTCCAGATCGCGCAGTCCGCCATCCGCGTCGCCCTCGTGCTCGCCCTGACGTGGCGGCTCGGCTACATGGGCGCGCCGCTGGGGCTCGTCATCGGCAACCTGCTCTTCATCCTGATGCTCGGCGCCTGGCTGCTGCGCCACGACTTCGCCTTCCTCCGCGTCCGGGACGCGCTCCTGCCCTCCGCGCTCAACGCGGCCTTCGCGTGCGCCGCCGCGGGCATCGGCACGGGCCTGCTGCGGTTCTACAGGCCCGAAGGCCCCGCGCCCGCCTGCCTGCTCTTCGTGCTCGCCTCGTCCCTGTGCATGGGCGCCGCCTACCTCCTGATCGGGCAGTCCTACCATGTCAACCGAGAGAATCTGCGGGGCATCCTCGCCCTGCTCCGGCGGAGGCTCGCGCGATGACGGGCCGGGCACGGAAAACGGCGAAGAAGCTCTGCCTCGCCTGCTCGCTCGGCGGCCACCTGACGCAGATGCTGCAGCTCGAGCCGCTCTACGCGCGCTACGACCATTTCTTCATCACGGAGGACGCGCCGCTCTCCCGCAGCCTGTCCGACGGCGAGCGCGCCTATTTCGTGCGCCTCGTCAACCGCCGCATGCCGCTGTTCCCCTTCCTGCTGCTCGGCAACGCGGCGCGCGTCTTCGGCATCCTGCGCCGCGAGCGCCCCGACGTCGTCATCAGCACGGGCGCTCTGAACGCCGTGCCGGTGTGCTACCTCGCCAAGCTCCTCGGCAGCCGCGTCGTCTTCATCGAGAGCTTCGCGAAGGTCACGACCCCGACGCTGTCCGGCCGCCTCGTGCACCCGGTCGCCGACCTGTTCATCGTGCAGTGGGAGAGCCTGCTGCCCTTCTACCCGAAAGCCGTCTATGGGGGTAGCCTGTATTGATCTTCGTCGCGCTCGGGACACAGGACCTGCCGTTCAACCGCCTGCTCCGCGCGATGGACGACCTCGTCGCGTCCGGCGCCGTGTCCGAGCCCGTCTTCGCGCAGACCGGCTTCTCGGACTACGCCCCCGTCCATTATTCGTACAATAATATGATGCCGTTCGACGACTTCGCGCGGAAATTGCAGGAATGCGATATCTTCGTCTCGCACGGCGGCACGGGCTCGCTCGTCCAGGGGCTGAAGCTCGGCAAGCGCGTCGTCGCGGCCGCGCGGCTCCGGAAATACGGGGAGCACGTCGACGACCACCAGCAGGAGATCATCCGCGTCTTCTCAGACGCCGGGCTGCTCATCCCTGTCTACGAGATGGAAGAGCTCGGCGCGGCGATCGAGCGCGCGCGGACGTTTGCGCCGAAGCCGTTCGAGACGCGGCGCGGGGAGCTGTTCGCGCTGCTGGAGCGGTTCATCGAAGGGGAACCGGGAGAAAAAGGAGGGAAAACGCAATGAAACTGACCGAAAAGATCGCTGCGCGGCTGCGAGGGGAGGAGCCGACGGAGAAGCTCGTGCGCAAGGGGCTCGTCGTCGGGCGGCATTTCCGGCGCGGGCGCGCCGTGACCATCGACTCGGCGCATTGCTGGCTCATCCGCATCGGTGACGACGTCAGCCTCGGCGACCACACGCACATCCTCGCGCACGACGCCACGCCGCAGATCTCGCACGGCCTGACGCGCATCGCGCCCGTCGTGATCGGCGACCGCGTGTCCGTCGGCATGCGGACGCTCATCATGCCCGGCGTCACGATCGGCGACGACGCCGTGATCCTCCCAGGCAGCATCGTGACGCGCGACATACCGGCCGGCACGGTCTGGGGCGGCACGCCCGCGCGCAAGGAGGGCGAGACAGCCCGGATGGTGGAAGAGGCGGGGCAAGGCCTCGATTCCACGCCCGTGTTCTCCGCCGCGGAGGAGGCGGCGTTCTCGCCCGCGCGGAAGCAAGAGGTCTTCCGGCAGCTGCTGGAGAGCGGGAAGGGGTATGTCCGTGTTTGAAGGGCTGCTCCAGCGCTTCCCCAAGCCGGAGCTGCCCAGCGTCCGGCACATCGTCATCTGCATCGCCTGCCTCGTCTTCGGGCTGGGGGGCGGGGTTTTCTTCCTGACCCGCCTCGGCAACGACGAGGAATTTTACATGTACCTGCTCTACGGGCTCGGGGGCGTGTGCGCCTGGCTGTTATCCAAATATGTCGGCCGGGAGTTTTACGTTTTGCTCCTGATCCCGCGCATTTTCACGGCGGGCAGCCTGTCCGCCCTGTTTTTCCTGCTCAACATCGACAACCTCGACCAGCAGAACCCGCTCAAGCTCCACCCGTTCACGATCGTGTGGCTCGTCGTGTTCGCGCTCGAATTCCTCGAGCTCCTCGCCGACCGGGAGCCGGTCATGGACCGCGTCATGGTCTTCGGCTTCCTCACGGTCATGTGCTTCATGATCGTGACGTTCCAGGCGCGCGGCGGCAGCGGCATGGGCATGTTCGCCGAGGACTACGTGGGGCCGTTCGGCTATTTCTTCACCATCTATGCGCGCCGACACCAGCTCGACGCCCGGCGGCTGAGGGCCATGATGAACGTCTACCTCGTCTGCGTGATCGTCTTCGGCGTCTGCGGCATCATTGAGTACGCCCTGCGCGACAACCCGTTCACGAGCCTGCTCCCCGACGCCATCTCGAGCACGGTCAGCAAGGACCAGTACCGGACGTCCGCCACGGTCGGCCACATCCTCTTCCCGACGATCATGCTGACGGGCTGCTTCCTCGTGCGGATGAACATCCGGAGCCTCCGCCTGCGCATCCCGCTCTACGTCTTCTGCCTCGTCACGGGCATGCTCAGCCAGACGCGCGCGCTCTTCGTCCTGACGGGGCTCTACGTCCTCGCGGCGGAGTTCCTGCCGTATTTCCGCGCCTCGCGGCAGGACCCGCGGAAGCTGCTGCGGGCCACCCTGCTGCTGCTCGGCTTCGCGGGCTTCGGGCTGCTGATGCTGTTCGCCTCGCCGATCGGGAAGAAGATCATCGCGCGTTTCCTCTCCGACGCCGGCTCCACGAACGCGCGCATGATACAGATCGATTATTTCCTCGCGCACGCGTTCGACATGCGCCTGTACGGCATCGGCGGCTTCACGGATTCCGTCACGCTCTACGACGAGACGACGGGGTCGCAGATGATCTCCGAGATCCCGTGGATCAACCTGTATTTCGATGTGGGGCCATTTTTGCTGCTGCTGCTGGTGTTTTTGTTCCTCGTGATCCGACGCAGCGCGATGCCGCTGGAGCTTCTGATGCTGCTGGCCGCCTACACGCCCTACGCGTCGCTGACCGCGAAAAACCAGAGCTTCTACATGCTGCTCGTCTTCGCCGCGTACGGGGCGGTGCTGCAGGAGGCGCGCGCACGCGGCGGGGCCCACGGGGAGGAGGGGGCCGGGGCCGGAGCCGGAGCCGAGGCCGGGGCTGGGGCCGGGGGCATCTCCATACCCCCTGCGGCCATCCGCCTCTTCGTCACCACCCTCGTGCCCCTCATCGCCCTCTTCCTCATCCTCGGGTACGACGCCGCCGAGCGGCTCGACAAAAGATACACGGCTGTCGCGGAGCTGTACGTGACCCCCGTCACCGTCGACGCGGCCGACCTGTCCTTCCTGGTGACGGACCGCCAGCTCTCCATGCAGGTGGGCCGCCACCTCGCGCACGACGTCGTGGAACTCGCCACCTCCGGCGAGGTCATGGCGCGCATGGAGGCCCTGTACGAACAGCGCCTCGGGGTGCCGATGCCGGAGACGGACTTCACCTACAGCCTCCAGGTCGCGAACACCTACGACGCGCGCATCGTGCGCATCACCTACACGGACAAGGGGGAGGCGCACGTGGCGGCGGTCGTCAGCGGCCTCGCGGAGGCGACCGCGGGCTACATACACGAGCTGCTTGGCTCGCAAACCGTCACGGTCATCTCGGCCGACGGCCAGCCGCCGCAGGACGCGGGGCCCCGCGTGGTGGCGCTCATGGTCGTGGAAGGGGTATTCGCCGCGCTATGCAGCCTCTTCGTCTTCCTGGCGCTATGCCTCCTGCCCCAAATGCGCAGGGGCGGCGCGTAGGGGCGGATGGCAATCCGCCCGCAACCCACCCGCCGGACGCGCCGGCACCCGGCAACCTACTTCCGCACGTACACGTACTCGCCTGCGGGAATCTCCGCCCCGGCGACTTCCTGCGCTTCATAGGCCCAGATCGCCTTGTCGGAGCCGTCGAACCGCAGCTCATAGGACTGAATGGAGTCACCCGAGCCAATCACCAGCGTGCTGCCCTGGATCTCCCAGACATCCGGGAACTCGCGGCCCAGCATGACCTGCAGGCAGGTGCCATCCTCGTTGAACGTCCACTCGTCGATATCGTCAGACTCCACCCAGGTGCCGATGATCGCCGCTGCCGGATCCGCAACGTCCGAAGCCGCTTCCGCCGCCTCCCCCGCCTCCGAGCCTTCCTCGGCAAGCGCGTCCGCGATCTCGTCTTGGTCGTCATCGGAGAGCTCGGCGGTGATTTCATCCGCCACCGACTCGCTGCCCCCGGACTTGTCGTCGCATGCGGCAAACGCAAACACCGCAACGGCAGCAAGCGACACCACCATCAACCAATTCCTGATTTTCATAACAATCTCCTTTCCCGTCATTTCAATGTCATGAATTTTTCTGTATGCACCCATTATATCAACAAGCCCGGGGTCAGGATTTCAGACTGGTAGAAAAACACATTTTCAACATACCGGCGCCCCCATCATTTTCAAATAATAACCAGAGAAATCGGCCTCGTGGACAAAAATTGCCGGGATGTGCATGGATGCGACCGTGGGCGGCCATTTGTGGCCAAAAATTGCCGGGATGTGCAGATGGCAGGGGCGCAAGGGGCCATTTGTGGACAAAAAACGCCGGGATGTGCAGATTCTGGAAGATATTGGTCGGCTGCCATGCACATCCCGACGTTTTTTGACCACGGCGACCGTCGGTCACCCGCTGGACCGCGTAGGGGCGGATGGCAATCCGCCCGCTGGACCACGTAGGGGCGACCTGCGGTCGCCCGCAGCTCGCCCCCGTGGGCTCTACTCCTCCTGCTCCTCCTGATCCCGGCGGCGCTTGAGGATCAGCACCGCGATCAGGACCGCCACCGCCAGCGCGACCAGCCACCACGGGGACAGGAACGGCGCGACATCCTTCTCCCGCACGGGGGGCACGGGCGCCTTCTTGCCCGCGCCGTCCAGATCGCCGCTGTTCTTGACGTCCTCCCAGGAAGGCAGGCCGCCGCCGGACACAGCCGCGCCGCCGCCCGGCGACCACCCGGCGTTCGTCAGGGCTGCCGAAGCCGCCGCTGCGCCGCCGCCGCCGGACCCGGAGCTGCTGCCCGAGGCGCCTTTGTGCGAGACCGTGAAGTACACGGTCTGCGCCGAGGCCGCGAGCGGGTCGGCGAACGTCACCTTCACCGCGTGCGTGCCGTCCGACAGCGCCGCCAGGTAGTCGCCCGCGAGCGTCACCACCGCCGACCCCTTCGAGAGGGTGCCGGCCGTGCGCCCAAGCTTCGCGTCCTTCAGCGTCTTGGTATTCTCATCCGCGGCGCCGCCGGCCACGGCCCACAGCGTTTCCTCCGCCGTATGGTTCGGCCCCACGATCGTCACCGTCGTCACGTGCGGCAGATGCCCCTTGATCTCAAACACGAGCTCGCCGGGCGTTCCGGAGAACGCCACATCCACGCCGCCGGAGCCGCCGCCCGCAGCAACCGCCGCGTCGAGCGCCGCGCCGCCGAACGTCGCCGTCGACACCGGGTGGTCCTGCACGAGCGCATCCCGCGCCGCCGACAGCGCGGCCAACGCGCCGTTCACCGCCTTCTCCGACGCCCCCGCGTCCGCCGCCACCGCCGTCGCCTTCGCGTACGCGTCCACGAACGCCTTCAGCACGCCCGCCTTGTAGTCGTCCTCATGCAGCCCCGCGTGCTGCCCGTGCGCCTCGTCCTCGTCGTCGATCCTGCGCCGCACGCTCGTGTCCGAAGACACCGCCGCGCTCAGCTTCTGCTTGGTGGACTGGCTCGCGAGCACCTGTACCGTCACGGGGAACCGGATCGGCCCGTAGTTTGCCGCCGAAGCCCCGGTCGGCGTGAACACCGCCGTCGCCACGAATGACCCGCCTTCCGCGGCAGCCCCCGAGGCCACCGCCGCCGGGTCATCCCACGTCAGCGTCCCGGTCAAAGTCCCGTCGCCGGCCACACCGTCGAACACATACCCGGCCGCCGCGAGATCCGCCGCCGTCACCGACAGCGCCTCGCCGTAGCGCAGCGTGATCGTGGCCACGGAGCCGCCGCCCGAAGGAGCCGCCACCGGATCCGCCTTCGCCACATTGATGGAGACCGAAAGCCCCGTCGCCGGCAGGTAGTTGTCCGTGTCGGCGGGCGTGTACGTCACCGGGTGCGCCTGCGCCCCGGCCGCGCCGACCAGCGTCGCGCCGCCCTCGTCCCAGCTCCACCCGGCGGGCAAAGCCACGGCAGAGAGCGTCGCCCCGTACGAGGCCGTCAGGCCCGTAGGCAGGGCCGGCACCACCGCCGGCGCCTTCGCGATCGAAACCGGCACCGCCACCGGCAGCGTGTCGTTGTGATCCGCGTCGCCGAACGCCTTGTACCAGACCGTATACGGCCCCGCGCCCGTCGCCTCCGGCACCGCAGTCGACCACGACGCCGCCGGCACATCCGAGGCCGCCATGCCCGAGCCGTCGTCCAGCCAGTATTTGACCGTGCCGCCCGAAACGCCGCCCGCGCCGCTCACGAGCGCCTGCGCGCTCCCGTCGTACACGAGCCCCGGAGCCGCCGCCGGCGCAGAGCCGATGGTCGCCGCCGTCTTCGACGCGTCCGCCGCCGAGGAGGTCTGCGAAGCCGCCTCGTAGTCGTCGTCGGAAGCGCGCCCGTACGTCAGCCGGTACTCGCCCGTCGACCCGATGATCTTCACCTTGAACGTGCCCGCCGCCGCGTTGACCACCGTCACCTCCGCCACCGTCGGATCCGTGCTCACGAGGCTGTACGCCCCCGTGCCCGAGCCGCCCGACACCGTGAACGAGCGCGTCTCGCCGAACGCCGTCGGCAGCTCGCCCGTCAGGACCAGCGCCGCCTGCGTCCCTTTTTGTACAATAACATTCACCGGGCCGGCCGCGGCGCTATCCAGATGATTGCCGTCGCCTGCCACCCTATAGTACACATCCCAGCTGCCCGCGCCCGAAGCCTTCGGCAGGCCCGCGGCATAGTCAGACCCCGAAGGAGGCGAAGCGCCGCCGGCGACCACCGCGTACTGCAGCGTGCCGTCCGCGCTCGTCCCGGCGCTCACCAGGACCAGCTCGGTGCCGTCATACACCAGCCCGGGCAGCGCCGCCGGCGCGGCGGACACTGTCGCCACTGCCTTCGCGATGGATACCGTCACCGGCCCCGCCGCCGCCACACCCTCGTGGTTGGCGTCGCCGGCCACGCGGTAGTACACGTCGTACGACCCGGCCGCCGTCGCCGTCGGCAAGGCCGCAGCATAGGCAGACCCGGCAGGCGCCGCAGCCCCCGAGGCCACGACCGCGTATTCCAGCGTGCCGCCGGAAGCCGTGCCCGCGGCCACCAGCGTCCGCGCCGCGCCCGTGTATGCCAGGCCGCTCAGCGCAGAAGGCGCCGCCGTCAGCGTCGCCGCCGCCTTGCCGGCCGCGATCTTCAGCAGCCCGCCGGCGTTGCCGCCCGCGTCCACGCATACCACATAGATGTCCTTCGCGCCCGCCGTCAAAGCCACCGCAAGCCCCGAGGAAGCCCCCGTGGGCACCGCGCCGAGGGAAGTCCCCTGCGCGACCACCGCCGCTGCCTGCGCCGCCGCCGAACCGCCGACGCCCAGCGCCGTGCCGGGATCCGCGCCCGAGGCCGCCACGAAGTAGTACGCTGTGCCCGCCTCGTCGGCCGTGAAACCAATCGTCGCCGCCGCGTCCGAAGCCCGCGCCACGGAACCCGCCGTCAAAGCCGGACCCGTCACGTCGCGCCAGACCTGCGTCTGCGCCGAGGCCGTGATCACGTCAAACGCCGTGATCCCGATCACCGTCACCGTGGCCGCAGCCCCGTCGGCAAATGTGCCGCCCAGCGACACCGTCCAGACCGTGCCCGTGCCCGAAATCGCCAGGCTGCCGTCCACGGCCGAAACGCCCGTGCCGCCCACAGAGACATTTGCGGACGTGAGCCCCGTCACGGCCTCCGCCGCCGAGAGCCCCGCGTTCGACCAAAACTTGATGCGCAGCCCCGTCGAAGTCACCTTCGAAGCCGTGCCGCCGATCTGCTCGACCGAATAATACAGCGCGCCCTGCGTCGTCACCGACAGCCCCGCGCCCTGCGCCGAAGCCGCCAGCACGTCCGTCTCAATCCGCCGCGCCGTCACCTGATACGCCGTCTTCGGCGAGAGGCCGGAGAACGTCACATAGCCGTCCGCCGCGCCGTCGCCCGTCGAGAACGCGCCCGAAGCGCCGTCGGAGATCCAGTTTGCCCCGCCGTCGATCGAATACTCGAGCCCGGCCAGAGCCGCCACGCGCACCGTCGAGGAAGTCTTATCCGACAGCGAAGGCTTGCCCGGCGCGTCCTGCGCCGCCTTCGCCACCTTGGCCGTCAGATCCGAGGCCACCTGGCCCGTCGCGTTCGCCGCCGTCACGACGACGCCCACGCGCTTGCCGACATCCGCCGCCACGAGCGTGTAGGTCGCCCCCGTGGCTCCCGCGATATCTTCTATATACGCCCCCGAGGCGTCATACCGTTTCCATACATAGGTCAGCGTGCCGAAGCCCACCGCCGCCTCCACGTCCGGCGTCAATTTGAGCCCCGTGGCCCCCGACGCCGTCAGCGTCGCCCCGTAGGAGGCAGCCCCGTCCGAAGCGTCCGAAGCCAGCGTCACCGTGCCGCCGAGCGCCGGCAGCGAGAGCGTCACCACGACATCCGCCGTGGATTTCGCAAAGCCCGACCCCGGCGTGTACAACGCGTCGACCTCGTCGTCCGGCGTGAACAGCAGCACGACCGTCTGCGATCCGCCCGCCGCCGTCAGGCTCACTGTCGACGGGTCGGAGGCTGCCCAGCTGAACGTCCCCGGGATCACCGGCGCGTTCGTCAAATCGCCGCCGCCGTCCTCGACCGCCTTGAAGCCGAGCCCTTTCAAATACGCGTCGAGCCCGTACACGCCGCCCGTCACATCCGCGAGCGTCGCGCCGTAGAAGCCGTCGATCGTGTAGCTGGATGGAAGGATGATCTTCGTGGACGGCGAGAACACCGGAACCTGCGGCGTCGCGCGACCGCCGTTGCCGTCCGCCTGATACGCCGCGACCCTGGGGTCTGAAGGCGTGAATGTCGCCGCTTGATCCTCTTTCATGCCCGAAGTGGTGTAGTGCACATCCGCAGGGTTGGCATTATCCCAGGCCCATGCCCCGGACACCGCCGTCTTCCCGTCTACGTTCGAGCTGCCCACATTCTCCGCAAAATCATAGTAGACCGTCCCGGAGATCACCGACTGCGCCAGCGTGCCGCCGTAGGAGGCGAGGTTGATCGCCGAGCCCTGCGGCCGGTCGCCGGACGCCATATACGGCACCGCCTGGCTGACCTTCGCGGTCGCCGTCAGGTTCACCGTCACCGGCGCGAAATAGTCCGAGGCTTTGCCCGCCCCGTAGGAGCTGTCCGCGCTCGAGGGCGTCCACGTCACCGCGAACGCATACCCGCCGGGCGCCAGTCCGCCGGATGCGCTCGTCGTGTCGCCGCCGGGGATCTTCGCGCCGGTGCCGTCTACCGCGTCATAGCCCGGGATGATCGTGGCGTCCGCCCAGGCGAAGCTACCGCTGACCGGACTCCCCGCATCCGCAAAGCCCGTCGGCACCACCGCCGTGCCTGAGACCGCCCACGCAGAGAGCCGCTGCCCGTAAGCCAACGCCGTCTCGCCGTTCGCCGTGATCGCGCTGAACTCCGGCACGGCCTTCGAGACCGTCAGCGGCACGACCACCTTCGCGGGCGCCGCGTTCGTATCCGCGCCGCCGCTGCCGGTATTGTTCGCCGCATACGTCTCGCCCAGAGGCTTGAACGTCACGACCACGGTATAGTCCCCGGCCTCCAGCGTGTCAAGCCAGTTGCCTGACAGCGTCACCGTGACCGGCTCGCTACCCGACAGCGAATAGCCACCGCCGGGTAGGGGCGAACTGTGTTCGCCCGCAGCATCGCCCACGAGGATCTCATCGATCGTATTCCCGTTCAGCGTGACATCAAACGACTGGCTCGCCTTGCTCGTCCGCACATAGCTCACGCTGCCGGACGACGCGCTGTCCGTATACACCACGACCCCGTCCGAGTTCACCACCACGGCGTTCCCGGCCACGTCCGTCACCTTCGCGTACACCGCGCCCTTCCAGTTCGCGGCCACCGAGGGCTTCGCGCCCGCGTTGTATGCCTGCCAGCCGTCGGCCGCCGCCGCCAGCGCGTCCGAGGCAAACGCCCCGTCCACGCCCGCGCCCGCGCCGCCGTCGGCCACGAGCAGGTATTCGACTGTATCCACGCCGCTGTTCGCGGGGGGCGTCGCCACCGAGCCCGCGTCCGCGGCTGTTATGGTGATATCCACGGTCTCCTTGAAGAAGAGGCCGAAGGTCACCGTGCTCACGAAGGTCTTGAAGGCATTGTTCTTGATTTCAATCTCCGCCGTCGGCGCGGTCTTGTCGATTTTCCACGCCACTGCCTCGGCCCTCGAGATCGTGCCGTCCGCGCGCTTCACGTAGAAGCTCCGCGCGCCCGCGGCCGTCTCGTCCGTGCCGAGCGTGAGCGGGCCCGCCGTCCAGACGGCGTCCGCCGCGCCCGAGAGGCTCACCAGCGCACTGTTCGCGCCGCTCACCGTGAAGGGCTGGTTCGTATAGCCGCCGGTGAGCGCTGTGAGCGTGTAGTCCGTATCCACCGCCGCGTCGAAACCGGCGCGGATCAGCGCATTGCCGTCGGACGGCTGCGTGAAGGAATAATTGCCCGCACCGCCGCCGCCGATGCCGAAGCCGGAAAACTTCACGGCCACCGTCGTATCCGCGTCCGGGCTGCCCGCGCCGTCGAACACCGCCGTGCCGGCCGTGAGCGTGACAGACGCCTCCTCACCGGACACGACGCCGACGAGTGCCGGTGCGTCCGGGCCGGTGGCGAGCGTCGCCGTCTTCGTCCCGTCGTAGTCCTTGTCCTGCGCCTTCGCCGTGATGGTCAGCGCCTTCTTTCCGATGGTATAGGTCACGACGTTCGAGTCGGCCGCCTCAAAATCGGTCGTCGCCGCCGTGCTCGCGTAGACCTGCCACGCGCCCGCGTTCTTCGGCAGATCCGCCGCACTCGCCGCGGTCGTGTAGGGCGATGTCCCTGGGGAGTCGCTCCCCGCGTCCGCGCGCCAGTGCCACGTCAGCCCCGTCGTGAGCGGGTCGCCCGCGTCCGCGGCCGCCGCGTTCGCCGTCACCGCCGGCACGACCGCCGCGCCGCTGTATACCAAAGCCGTCTGCGCGTCCGGGTCGGCGAGCGTCACCGCCCCCGAAGCCTTCGTCACTGCAAACGTGAGCGAAGCGGCCGCAGACAGCGTGCCCGAGCCCGAGCCGCTGACCCCGCCGTCCGTCCAGGTAAACGTCAGCGTGTCCGTATAGGCCGCGCCGGCAGCATCCAGCCCGCCCTTGGGCCGCACCGAAACACTGACCGTGCCGCCCACATCCAAACTCGCAGGGGACGCCGCCCACGCCGTCCCGGGGCTCTCACCATTCACCTGCGTGATCTCAAACGCCGAGGAAGACCCTGCGCCGAGCGCGACCGACAGCCCCGCCAGACTCTGGTTCCCCGTATTCTTCAAAACAAGCACCTGCCCGCCCGGCACGGGATACCCGTACACCGCAGACCCGAAATCCTTCGTGCCCGGCGTCAGCGCGCCCGTATACGTCCGCGCCGTCACCTCCACCTTCGCGAGCCCCGAGTAAGAGGTGCCCACGCTGTTCGTGAACGCGGCGTAGTACCACACCGTCCCGGCCGCGCCCGTCGGCGCCGTCATCTGCGCCACCGTCGCGCCGCCGTCCGCGACGATCGACCCCGTCGCACCGCCCACGGCCGTATCGTCCCCGTCGCCGCGCACGTCATTCGTCGACGCGTACCATGCCCACGTGCCGGAGATCCCGCTCTCCGCCGCCGTGGCAGAGAGGTTCACCGTCTCGCCCGTGAAGACCGAAGCCCCGACAGGCCCGCCCGGCTGCACGCGCGGCGCGGAGCCGACGGTGCGCACCGTCAGCTCAGCCGGCGACGCAAACGAGAAATTCGTCGACGTGATCGTGACGGGCACCGTCGCCGTATGCCCCGCCGTCGCGCCGCCCCTGACCGTCACCGTGATCGTGCCCGCGCCCGCGTCGTAGACCGCGCCGGCATCCGTCAGGATGTTATTCGAATCCGTGGGGCTGCCCACCTCGTAGGTCACCGTCCCGTAGGATTGTGTGCCCGCGAGCGCCGGCAGGAACAGGCCCACCGGCGACAGCGTGTACGGGACATCGTCATCGTTCTCCGCTGCGTGCACCTCCTGCGCCACGCCGGTGGCCGGCGCCTTCGCGACCTCCGCCTTCAGGCTCACCGGGAAGTCCGGTAGCGCGTAGTTGTTGCTGAGCAGCTCCATGCTGTCGATCGTGACCGTCTTGGCCGCCGCCGCGTTCGCGCCAGAGGCGAAATGCGCCGTGATCGTGCCGATGACGCCTGCGGGCAGATCGCCGGCCACGAGGTTGTCCGGCGTGAACGTGACCGTCGCCGCGTCCGTCCCGTCGTACGTCTTGCCCGCGGCCACAAAGCCGTTGATGGGGCTGCTGCCGCTGGTCGCCCCCGTCAACTTGAGCGGGTTGACAGCCACAGCGACGTTCTTTGTCAGCGTGACCGCCGAATAATCATATTTCTGGAGCGCCGCGTTCGAGGGGGCCAGCGTCGCCGCGTACCCCGCGTTGCCGACGACCGGCTTCGCCGTGGGCGCATCCCACGTCCAGGTCGCGCCGCCCGGCGCGCTACCGCCCGACAGCGTGGCGCCTGAGAGCGCGCTCCCGTAGGTCACGCCCGCCGCTGTCGGCCACGTCACATCCGCGTCCGTCACAGCCTGCTTCACGACCGTGAGCGGCACGAGCGTGATCGCCGGCGCGTCGTTTTCGTCCGTCCCCGTCGTATTGACGTCTCCGTCGTTCTCGGCCACATAGGACGCGCCCAGCGGCTTGACCGTCACGGCCAGGGTGTAGCTCCCGGCGGCGAGGCTTTCGAGCCAGTCGCCTTTGACAGAGAAGGTGGCCACGTCGCCCGCCGTGTCCACGGCGTATTCGTTGTTCAACGTGAGGGTGGCCTCGTACTCAGACGCACTCGCCGGATTGGATCCGTCTGCCAATGAAGCGACCGCCCCTTCGAGCAGGTACACCCCGAGCACCTCGTTCCCGTGCAGCACGACATCAAACGTCTTTGCGGCCTTCGTCGTCAGCGTGTATGTAATGGAAGAAGACGAGCCGCTGTCCTGATAGATGACGACGCCGTTCGAGCTGACCACCGTCACGTTCCCGGCCGCGTCCGTCACGCGCCCGTAGACGATGCCCTTCCAGCCCGGCGCGACCGAGAAGCCGCTGCCGGTCGTCCAGCCCGTGGCCGCTTTCGCTTCGTCCGCCGTGGCGAACGCCGCGTCGATGGCCACAGACAGGTATTCCGTCCTGGCCACGCCTGAAAGCGCGTCCGTGCCTTCCACCTTGATATCCGTCGTGTTCTTGAAGAAGAACCCGAATGTGAGCGTGTTCAGGAAGGTCGTGAACGCGTTGTCGCGGATCGTGACCTGCGCCGTCGGCGCCGTGCGGTCGAGCTTCCATGTCGCGCCCTCCGCGCGGGAGATCGCCCCTGTCTCATGGTTGCGCACGTAGAAGTCCAGCGCGCCGGTGCTTGTCTCGGCCGAGCCGAGCGTGACCGCGTCCGTCCACGGGCCCGCCGCCGTGCCGGACAGCGAGACCTCGTAGCCGCTCTTCGCGGTCGCCGCGAAGGCCGCCGCATTCGTCCACCCCGCCGCGTTCAGCGCCGTCAGGGTGTAGTGCGTGCCCGCCGCCGCGTCGAAGCCTTTCGTGATCTTCGCCGCGCTGTCCGAAGGCTCCGTCAGCGTGTAGCAGTCCTGTTTCGCGCCCGTGAGCGTGAAGCCTGTGAAATGCGCCGTCACGACCGTGTCCGCGTCCGCGGAACCCGCCTGGTCGAAGGTCGCCGTGCCGACGGACACCGAGACCGCCGTCTCGTCGCCGGAGACCGGCCCGGTCAGCCAGCTCCACGAGGCGACCTCTGCCGCCGCCGTGCCGTCGAAGGGTTTGTCGCCCGCCGTCACCGTGATGGTCAGCGCGCGCCTCTCCACGGCGAGCGTCTGCGCCGACCGGAATTCGCCCGTGGCGTTGGCCGCGCCCACGGTCACCGTCAGGAGCTTGCCGATGTCCGCCGCGACCGGCGTATAGGTCGCGCCCGTCGCGCCCGCGATCACTGCGCCGTCCGTGTCGCCCGCGTTCTCGTGCCGCCGCCAGACATAGCTCAGCGTGCCAAGGTCCTGCCCGGCGGGCACCGTCACGACGCTGTCCACCTTCGCCGCCACCGGCGTGCCGTAGACGGGCGCCGCGCCCACGACATTGTCCACGGCCGTCGACACCGCCGCGGTGAACGTCACCGCCGCGAGGCTCTGCTGGGCGTCCGCGCCCTTCCCTGCGGCGTTCACCGCACGGAGCGCGAATGTCCGCGCCGTCTTCGGCGCGAGACCTGTTATTGTATAGGAGGTCGCCGAGGCCGAGGCCGGTATCGCGGTCCACGCGCCGTCCCCGATCTTGTATTCATAGCCCGTGATCGGCGTGCCGCCAAAGTCGGCGGGCGCCGTCCAGGTCAGCAGCGCCGAGGTCGCCGAGGCGTGCGCCGCGGTGAAGCCCGTCGGCGCCGCGGGCGCCGAGAAGGTCTGGACGTGCCCGTAGTCCGGCGCGCCTTCCGCGCCCCCGTCAAAGGTGGCCATCTCGTTCCCGTCGGGATCCTCGAACCCGGAGATCACGAGGTTGTACACCGTCCCGTAGGCCAGCCCGCTGTAGGGCACCGTCAGTTCCGTCTTCGCATTGTTCCACGAGGCCGAGCCCACAGCCAATGCCAGCCCGGGCCCCGCCCCGGAATCCAGGGATACACTGCCCGTCACGGCCGTATCCACCGCCTGATCGAAAACAATCTTGAGCGTCCCCGCCAAAGGCACGTACGTATTCCCGCCGGAGGCCACCGCCTCCACTGCGGAAATCCCCGTCACCACCGGCGCGGAGTATTCGCCGATATCAATCCGCAGCCGGTTCGACAGGTTCCCCTGCGCGTCCTTCGCCTGCACATAGAAGCTGCGCGCCCCGGCGGCCATGCCGTCGCCCGTGCCCAGCGCGAGCGTCACCGTCTGCCCCGCCGTGAGGGCCGTGCCGGTGCCGCCCGTATCGATCGAAGGCGCGGCAGCGTCGCCCGCCGTGACCGTGAAATAATAAGACCCGGAAACCGTTGAGGAGAACTTCACCGTCGCCGCCGTCTCGCCCGTGCGCAGGATCGCGCCCGCCTTCGAGAGCGTGAAGTCCGTCCACTTTGCGTAGTACGTCACGGAATTTTCGCCTGTGCCATCCGAGGTCGCCACGGGGCCGTCCGTGCCGGCCTTGTCGCGGTACCAGCCGCCGAACACATGGCCGGTCCACGCCGCCGACGGCAGCGTCGGTGCGGGATAGTCTTCATACTTGGCCTTCCACAGCCCGGAGCCCGCCGCGGACCAGGTCACGCTGCCCGGGTTCTTCAGCGTCGCCGAGGCGCCGCCGCCGTTCATGTCGAGGTAGGTCGACGCGTTCGCCGACTGCACGGCCACGGTCAGGATCTTCGACGCAAACGCCTGTGCCGTCGCGGGCAGGCGCACGTCGAAATTGCCCAGCGGCAGCGAATGCGCCGTCGCGCCCGTGGGCGCGCTCACCCAGCCGCTCGTCACGTCGGCCGAACCGCTCGGCCGGTACTCGAACGCCGCCGGCGTGCCGCCGACATAGTAGGTGATATAGCCGTCATTGCTGTCGTCCTCCGTCGTCTTCGCCACGACGACGCCGTTCGTCGCGTCGAGCACCGGCGCGGCCGACTTGCCGGTCACGTTCAGCGTGGCCTCCTCCGAGGCCGGTATGGTCGCGTCCGGCCCGACGCGCGTCAACGTCAGCGCGAACGTCCCCGTGCCCACCGCCTCTGCGGCCGCCGACAGCGAGGCGTTGTTGGAAACGGTCTGCCCGTTCAGTTTCAATATATAATTGGAAGGGAGTTCACTTGTCTGGAACTGCACGACCTCCTGCGCATACAGGACGGTCAGCACCGACGCCGCGTTCGGCGTGGCGTAGGCCGTCGGCAGGCTCGCCGAGGCCGCGTCCGAGGCGTAGTGGTTGTCGTCCGCCGCCGCGCGCACGCGGATGACGTGCTTCGTGCCGGAGGACAGGCCGCCGATGGTGTACACGCCGCCGGCGGGCGTCACCGCCGCAAAAGCGGCGCCGTCCACGCTCACCTCGGCGGTGGCGGTCACCTGAGCGGTGCTATCGTACGGCAGCCCCGCGACCGTGAAGGACACGGAAGTGGCCGTCTGCCCGGTGCCGGTGATAACGATCTGGCTGCCGTCCCATACGGAAGGTGCCACCGTCAGGTTGACATTCGCAGTAGCCACCCAAACCGAAGCATCCAGCTCCTCGATCTCCTCCGCCAGAAGCTCCATGCCATTCTCGGCTTGCCCCTCACTGTTGTCATTCTGGGCTTGACCCTCACTATTGTCCGTCCCGGTTTGACCCTCACTGTTGTCCGTCCCGGCTTGACCCTCACTGTTGTCCGTAGGGGCGGATGGCAATCCGCCCGCCTCACTACTGTCGCCCGCCGCCACGGATGGCAATCCGCCCGCATCACCGCTGTCGCCCGCCGTTACGGATGGCAATCCGCCCGAATCACCGCTGTCGCCTGCCGGCACAACGCCCGCCTCCTCCGCAAACACCATCTGCGAAGGTATCAAGGTAAAGACCAGCACCAGCGTCAGCCCCAAGGCCGCCACCCGGGCAAACAACCGCCCATGATGATCGCGCATATTTCTGACCCCCATTGTTGTCATTCCAAGCCGCAACTTCTCAAAAATCCGCCCAAAGTCCATAAGTAATCCCCCACGAAATTCAGCCTACAGTAGTCGTATGCTAATATTGTGCACCACCCCGGCGGAAAAAAACAGGCGGGGGTTGACCACTTTTTTTGCACCCAAAAAAACTTTTTTGTCCCAAAAAGGATAGCAGCCTCGCTGCCGCTCACCTGCCTTTGATTCGATTTTTGGATTCCGGGCTTGACCCGCCACTGCTGTCATTCCGGGCTTTGCGGACCTATCCCGATTTGCGTCAGCAAATCGCTGGAAGGTCCCATGCGAAGGGCACAGCGCTTCAGCGCGTTGCAGGCCTACCCGGCAGCTTGCTGCCGTTGGTAGGTCGCATTCGA
>JAISTX010000074.1 GCA_031272365.1 Eubacteriales Family XIII. Incertae Sedis bacterium | reverse complement strand
TAGGCTGTTTGAAAGATGTTTCCTTTATGCTGGAAAAAAGTGTACAGGCAGCCGTTGTTTTTGCGATAATAGTATCACTGGGAGCCGGGCGTTGGATTCCGGCGAGGAGCTTGATGGAGGAGAAGGCGTTGATGATGGAAGAGCAGGGCATGGCAGGGAACGGGGCGTTGATCCTCGTGGCGGACGATGATGTGGCGATCGCCGACGCGATCGAGATCTATCTGGCCGGCGAGGGTTACCGGGTCGTGAAGGCGCACGACGGGCTTTCGGCGGTGGAGATCGCGCGCGGGCAGGACGTGAACCTCATCATCATGGACATCATGATGCCGGGCGTGGACGGGCTGCGCGCGACGATGTCCGTGCGCGAGGCGAAGGACATCCCGATCCTCATGCTCTCCGCGAAGTCCGAGGATGCCGATAAGGTTGCCGGTCTCGGCATCGGTGCGGACGACTACGTCACCAAGCCGTTCTCCCCCGTGGAGCTCCTCGCGCGCGTGAAGGCGCTGCTGCGGCGGGCAGGGATGGCCTCGCCCGCGGCGGGCCGGAAGGACGTCTTCCGCAGCGGCGGCCTCGAAGTCGACACGGCCGCGAAGACCGTGACGGTCGATGGCGAGGAGGTGCGCGTGACGGCCACGGAGTTCAAGATCCTGGCCTTCCTCGCGGCCAACGCCGGGCGCGTCTACTCCGTGGCACAGCTCTACGAGGCGGTCTGGGACGAGCCCGCCTACAATCCGGAAAACACGGTTGCCGTACACATCCGCAGGATTCGGGAGAAGATCGAGATCGACCCGAAGAACCCGCGCTACCTCAAGGTGGTGTGGGGCATCGGCTACAAGCTCGAGAAGCTCTCCTAAAGGATGGGAGGTACGGTAATGGAAAATAACAATAATAAATTGCGTGCAGGCGACCGGTTCGGAGTGCGGGCCCTTGTATTCGTGCTCTGCGTGGCCTGCTTTGTGTATGGGGCGTTCATGGCGTCGAAGGCTGTCCGGGATTTGGACGAGAGCAACTACCCGCTGCTGGAAACGACGGATCCGCGTTTGGTATTGTCGCAGGGCAACTGGACATCGAATTTTTTTGCGCAACAGGTGAACGGCGATGTGTTGGAGCTGTACAATTTGCTGGATGACAGCTGGGAAGCAGCGGATGATTTTCTGCGCAATGCCTATGAAGGCCTGGCAAGTGTCGTAGGCAGTGATTATGTGTCCGACGCGTACACCTTGTCCTGGGGGGGGTACGGTAATATGTCGGATCAATCGTTTGCTGCCGCGCCGTTTCTGGCTTCGGATGCCTTCACGGTCACCGAGGCCTGGGATGAAGCGGGTGGCATCCAAGCGGGTACGCGCGTGCGGAGTTGGGATGAGGAGGGCGTGCAGGAAGCGTTCCGGGCGCTGTACCCCGAGCAGGTGGCTGCCGTCGAGGCCGCTGCAGCGGTGATTGAACAGCAAGAACTTCAGGCGTTTGAGAGCAGACTTGGCGAAGGTGTATGGTATTTCGCAACGAACGGAGACGCCGTCCTGACCAATGTGCCGAAGCTGGAAAACAATACGGCGTTGGACACCGATGCGCTTGAGGTGCTCGAAGCGTTGGACGCATCGTCGTGGTATGCGCTTTCGAATAACGGAGGAAAGACGGAGGTACTTGTGGGGGGCGCATTGTCGGATGTGAACATGGATTTTGTCATCTTTCCCTATTTTGATAGGGATGCAAGAAACTATTTGGAACCAGTCCGGGAGGGGACGGCGCTGTTCGTCGCCTACCCGGCTGGCTATATCGAAGCGCACGAGGCGGCGCTCGCGTCTGTGAAGGACGCGTACCGCACAGTCGCGCTGCCCGTGGCGGTGGCATGGCTCGCGTGCATTGTGCTGACGATCATGCTGTTGGTATTCATCGGACGCAAGAGGCAACCCGCAACCCCAGTCATTCCGGCCACCAATGCCATTCCGGGTGAGTCTGGGGTGGCGTACCGGTGGGATCGCTGCCCTATGGAGGTGCAGATCATCCTCATCCTCGTGTGCTTCGTTGCCGCCTGTCTCTCTATGGTGCACTATACCTATGCGCGGATGGAAACCAGTGCAGCCTACGATCCCTACTATCTCTACTACTGGCCGGAAGGCACCTTCGGTGATGTGCTGTTTTGCGCTGCGATGGCGGGTGCCTTCGCGCTTGGCCTCTGGTGCCTGACCTCGCTTGTGCGCAACGGCCGGGCGGGCACGTTCGCGCGGCGCTCGGGCGTTTGCCTCGCCGCCACAGCGCTGGGCCGCGGCGTTGCTGCGCTCGCACGCGCCATCAAGTCGGGCTTCGACGGCACCAATCCGCTTGCGAAGACGCTCGTGCTCGTCGGGGCGTTTTGGCTTGCGACGGCAATTCTCGCAGGAAAGTACGGTGAATTGTATTATAGAAATAGTGTAGCAGAAATGCCTTCATATGATACGTCCGGCCTTTTTATCCTGATTCTGGCAGTGTTGATCCTGGCGCTGTGGTTCACGCTGCGCTGGGTGCAGCGCTTTGCGCGGCTGAAGGAGGGCATCGAAGAGGTGAGCAAGGGCAACGTGGATTTCCAGATCGAGGTGCCGGAGGGGAGCACGGCGGAGTTTGACGTGCTGTCGCGGCACGTGAACGAGATCGGTGCGGCCATCGGGAAGGCGGTCGAGAGCGAGCTGAAACAGCAGCGGCTCAAGACGGACCTCATCTCCAACGTGAGCCACGACCTGAAGACGCCGCTGACCTCGATCCTGACGTATACGGATCTATTGAAGAAAGAAGGGCTGCGGAGCAAGCACGCGGGCGAGTACCTGGCCGTCATCGACGCGAAGGGGCAGCGGTTGAAGAAACTGACGGTGGACCTCTTCGAAGCGGCGAAGGCGTCCTCGGGGGCGCTGCCGGTGCGCCAGGAGCGCGTGGATCTCGCGGTGCTCGTTCGGCAGGCGCTCGCGGAGGCGGAGGAGGGGCTCGCCGCCGCGGGGCTGGAGGTGATCGTGAACGAGCCGGACGGGGAGTTTCATGTCGTCGCGGACGGCAACCTGCTGTGGCGGGTGCTCGACAACCTGTTCGGCAATGTGCGCAAATACGCGCTGGAGGGGTCGCGGGTGTATGTCGATCTGGAGAACGACCGGATGCAGGTCGTGCTTGCGATCAAAAATATCTCGGCCGTGCGCTTGAACATCGCGGCGGAGGAGCTCATGGAGCGCTTCACGCGCGGGGACGAAAACCGCTCCACGGAAGGGAGCGGCCTCGGCCTCGCCATCGCGCGCGACCTCGTGCGGCTGATGGGCGGCAGTTTCGACATCGTAGTGGACGGGGATCTCTTCAAAGCGGTGATCGCGTTCCCGCAGGAGGAGGGCGTGTCATAGAAGAGGATGCCCCCCCCACTGATGTCCTTCCGGGCGGATTGCCATCCGCCCCTACGACTATCACTGATGTCATTCCGGGCTTGACCCACACGTATTGTCATTCCGGGCGGATTGCCATCCGCCCCTACGACTATCACTGATGTCATTCCGGGCTTGACCCGGAATCCATGCTTCAATCAAAAAGCCGGATGCGTCCGCATCCGGCAACCATATCATTCCGGCGAAGGCCGGCGGATGCGTCAGCATCCGGCTTCCTTGTAGGCGATGGCGTCTTTGCGGACGAGGTGCGCGACGACCCAGAAGCAGACGGCGCCGGCGATGAACCAGGGGTTGATGAACAGCCCGAGGATGAGCATCGCGAAGCCGGCCTTCTTCAGGACAAACACAGTGACGTCGCGCCGCGTGGGGAAGAGGTTCCCCGCCAGCTTCTGCGTCACGCCGATGACGATGCCGCTGAGGATGAGCACGACGACCAGGGGCACGATGTCCGCGGCCGTGAAGGGCGCCGCGACCGACGGGATCATCTGCTCCGGAACCGCCACCACCGTGTGGCCTTTCACGACGAGCGCCGCGCCGTGCTCCGCGGCGAACGCCGTGATGCCCAGGACGACGATGCCCGCGATGGACAAGGCGAAGACGACCTTTGCGATGATGCCGACGACCTTGCAGACGACCTGCTTTGCGGTGTAGCTTTCCTTTTTGTTTTCCATGACGAACCTCCTTTTGATTCCCTGTGGTTTCTATTTGTTTGATGGTTCTATCATAGCGGGCGGCGGGGCGGCCGGGAAGTGACACGCGCTCATCTTGCGCATGACGAATGTCATGGTGGCAATTTTATTATAAAATTCGAAAAAATATTGATTCATATAATGTTATTTAGGGTACAAAAATAATATGCAGCTGACAAATCGGCTGTAAATGGCAGTTGTTGCGGGAAAAATGAAAGAGGTATCGGAAAGGATGGTACTCGTGAGGAAGACAAACAAGATTGCAATAATGATTACAATTTTCATGGTTTCGCTATATATGTTGCCGATGGCCGCATGGGCGGAAGAGGGGGAGGCCCGCACGTTCACGGAGTGGTTCAACCACCCGTCCTGGGATGGCACGGACAGGGAGACGTCGGAGAGCTACGTCGCGGCCGTCGCGGCCTCGCTCGGGCGGGCGCCGGAGGACTGGATCACGAAAGCCGAGCTGGCGGCGTTCACGGGGCGCGTCGATCTGCGGGATGTGAACCTGGCGGACGACGACCTGTCCAACTGCACGCACCTGACAAACCTCGAGCTCCTCACGGGCGCGATGGAGGTGAGCCTGCCGGACAAGGAGGGGATCGCCGACATCGCGTTCGCGGCATCCATGCCGAATCTGAGAAGCCTCGAAGCGTCGGGGAATGCCATCTCGGATCTGTCGCCGCTGGCGCGCTGCGCGCAGCTGCAGGAGCTTTACCTCGACGGGAACAATGTGCACGACCTCACGCCCCTCGCGGCGCTGTCCAGGCTGAGAACGCTGTGGCTGGGCAACAACGATCTCGAGGATGAGGATCTGGGCGCGCTGTCGGCCTTGGGCAATTTGACGGACCTGCTGCTCGGCGGCAACAGGCTCTCGGATCTGACGCCGCTGGCAGGGCTGACGGAACTGACCGTCCTGGAGCTCTGGTGGAACGAAGGCCTCGTGGACGTGGGGCCGCTGGGCTCTCTGACGAAGCTGGAATTCCTGGACCTCGAAGGCAATGGGATCAAGGAGGTCTCGGCCTTGAACGCCCTGACGAGCCTCAAGGAGCTGAACCTCGGCTGCAACCAGATCGACGACCACGCCGTGCTTTCCCGGCAGCTCCCGGCGCTCCTGGAGGCAGGGACGGAGATCTTCCTCTACGAGAACCCGATCCCGGAGGAGCACACGCTCGAGCGCCACGTCGTGGCGGCGAACTGCGTGGAGGAGGGCTATGCGGAGGACCGGTGCCCCTGCGGCTATGCGGAAAACTACGAGGCGCTCCCGGTGGACCCTTTGGCGCACGCCTTCGGCGCGTGGCAGGTGGCCAAGCCCGCGACAGCGGACGAGGACGGCCTCGAGGTGCGTGTGTGCAACCATGACGGGACCCACAAGCAGTCGCGGGCCATCCCCAGAACGGGCGGCGACGCGGGCGACGACGGCTTTGGGCACAGCGACGACATCACCCTCACACCCGGCAGCGTGGAAGGCCAGCCCGGCAGCGGCGTGGGCGGCGCATCCGGCGCATCCGGCAGCGGTGCGGGCGTCGCATCCGGCGGCGCGTCCGGCGCGTCCGGCGGTGCGGGCGGCACGGGCGGCGACGCGTCCGCGGCGGGCTCATCCGAAGCCGCGACGCATTATACGGAAATCCACTACTACCAGGCCCACCCCTCGGGCAGCCAGTCCGCAAGCGGCGCGGAGGGCGGCGGCGTTGGCACGGGTGGCGCAGCGCCGGCAGGCGTCGAGCCTGCCGTGGGCGGCTCCGGTGCGGCGGGTGCGCAAGAGGAGGCTGCTGTAGCGCCGGACGCGGTCGCCGGCGGGCAGGGCGCACAGGGCCTGCAGGGGCTGCAGGGCCAGCAGGGCGGGCGCGCCGCCCGGGCGGACGCCGCCGCCATCGCCGGCATCTGCGCGTCCGCGGCGGCCATCGCGGCTGGGCTCCTCATCCTTGTCCTGTGGAAGCGGCGCAAAAAGGAATCCGCAGATGACCGGCACGGCATCCTGCGCAACCGTGCCTGCTGAGGAGGCATGGGACAAAAATCGCTTATTTGTGTGAAACCGAGGCATTCTGTACCGCGAAAATCACACATAGAAGCGATTTTTGTCCTATAGCGGCCCTGTTTTCACTCAAATAAGCGATTTTTGTCCATCAAGCTGCCGCGGGCCCGGCTGGCCCGGCAGGCCTGGCAGGGCGGGCACGCCGCCTAGCTGGCCCGGCTGGCCCGGCAGGGCGGCCCTCCGCCCGCGGGCCCTACCGCCGCTGCGGGCGGTACCACGAGAAGTGGAGCAGCACCAGGCCCATGACCGCCGCCACGAGCAACGACACCAAAACCGCCAGCGGGAAGCTGTCCGCCGTTTTCGGCGTCCCCTGCGGTGCCGGCGCGGGGCCGGGCGCGGCCGGCCCCGCGGCAGCCGGCCCGCCCTCCCGGTCGTCCGTGATCTCCCACGAGAAGAAGGCCACCTCATGGTCCTGGTCGATCGGCGTCACGGAGAACGCCTCGTCCGGGGCGCAGAGGAACCCGGCGGGCGCCTCCGCCTCGCGCAGGATGTAGTCCCCGATCGGGATGCGGTCCGCCCACGCGTGGCCTTGTGCGTCCGTCGTCACGCGGCGGACCGTCTCGCCCGCCTTGTAGAGCACCGTGCCCGAGCCGTCCTGGGCGGCCACGTCCGCCGCGGCGACCACCTCGAACACAGCCCCCTTCAGAGGCCCTGCAGCGCCCGCGTCAGCAGCTCCATCCGCGCCCTCGGCTCCATCCGCGCCCGGAGCCGCCGCCCCGCGCTTCAGGATGCTCACCTTCCCGTACTGCGCCTCGTCGTACTGCGACACCTCGAGCACAGGCTCCTGCGCGTCCGGGAGGTACACCGGCGTCCGCCCGTCGAAGGAAAACTCCACCGCCGCGGCCGGCCGCTTCTCCGGGTGGCCGCCCGGGTCGTACCCGTCCGTCGCCCCCTCCTCGTGGCCTGCGCGGACATAGCCCTCGGGCGCCTGCACCTCCTCGAGGCGGTAATGCCCGTACGGCAGCTTCTCGGGCGTCAAAAACGACCCGTCCTCCGTCGTCTCGAAGGGCATCTCCTCCGTGCCGACCCAGACGACCTTGGGGTACGTCGACTTCATCTTCACGTACGCGCCCGCGTCCAGGTCGAAGATGCGGAACCGCGTCTTCTTCCCGCGCACCGCGCCCCCCGTCCCCGCGTCCTTCTTCACGACCTTCACCCGGTAGGCGGCGGCCGCGTCGTCGAACAACCGCCACGGCTGCGGCTCCCGGCTGTCCTCGCTGACGCGCACCACGAACGGGTCGATCGCCATGCGCCCCTTGGGCACCGTCGACTCGCAGACGACGTAGGCGCCATAGGGCAGCTCCGGCGAGACGAGCCGCCCCCGCCCGTCCGAAAACAGCTCGCCGAGCCGCTCCCCGTCGACCATCGCCGTCCGCTCGCCCGCAAAATCGTAGCCGCGGAAATCGGCCGCTTCCCACGCCACGTGCTTCGGCGCGAGCGTGCCGTCCTGCACGCGCGACAGCTCGGAAATCAGGTAGACCCGGAACCCCGCCGTGAGCAGCTCCATCTCGCTGCCTTCCTGCGAAGACCCGCCCTTGATCAGCTCGAACGCCTGCTTGGCGACGCAGTCGGAGACGGACGCCGTGCGCTCGATGGTCAGGCTGCCGCCGCTATCATGCCCGTCGATGGGGTATTTGGCATCGTCGAGCACATAGCCCTCCGGCGCGCTGATTTCTTTCAAATAATAATTTGCCGGGAAAACGCGCGTGAAGACGAGCCGGCCGCCCTCGTCCGTAGTCGCCTCGGCCACCTTCTGGTCCTTCCAAAGGGCCGTGCCGTTCGGGTGGGTCAGGTCCTCGTTCATGTACAGGCCGTACACCGCGCCCGCGAGCGAGGCGTCGCCCTGGGGCGCGGCCTTGCCCGTGCCCTTGTCCTTCTTCTGCACGTTGACGCGCAGCCACGCGGGCGCGTCCGTGGCAACCGGCTGCGCCGACGCCCCCAGCTTGCCGGAGATGCTCACCTCCCCGCTCCAGCCGGACCGGTAGCCGTAGGGGGCGGACGTCTCGCGGATGCGGAAGCGGCCCTCGTTGTCCGCCGTCTCGAACAGCAGGTCCGACACGTAGCGGCGGGACTGGCCGTTCCATGTCACGGCCGCGCCCGTCTCGCGCCAGGCGCCGGACGGCGCGTCCCATTCGTCCACGGCGAACGTTGCGCCCGCAAGCGCCGCCTTCGCGTCCTCGCTGTCCGCCTT
This sequence comes from Eubacteriales Family XIII. Incertae Sedis bacterium, assembly GCA_031272365.1. Taxonomy (GTDB): domain Bacteria; phylum Bacillota; class Clostridia; order Peptostreptococcales; family Anaerovoracaceae; genus WRFF01. The sequence goes on along the minus strand of JAISTX010000074.1, from coordinate 26,739 downwards.
GCGGATCTGGACCCTGCCGAAGCCGAGGACGCCCATCGTCGCGGAGATCGTCCCGCTCTGCGCCCCGGCGCTCACAAACTGGTCCTGGTACCCCTTGAAGCCGCTGTACTTCGTGACGGAGATCGTGCTGTAGGACGCTTGCACCGTGATGCGCGCGTTCGCCGCGCCGCTCGCGTCCGCGGGTATATAAAGGAAGAAATCCTGCCCGCCGATCGCGTTCGAGTCGATGGCGTCGCCTGCGCCGTTGCCGATGTAGCTCCCCGCAGGCGCTTCGTAGAGCGAGGCGGACGCGCTGCCGCCGGAGACGGAGAACGGGCCGTAGCGCACGAACGTCCCCCCGAAGGCGCTGCCGGAGGCCTTGCCTCCGTCCGTGAGGCCGGACAGGTCCGCGCTCTGCCCCGAATAACCGGCCTGCGCCGCGTCGAACAGCTCGTGGAAGGCCGCGAGCAGCTCCTGGTCGGAGCTCGTCACGCTGGCGGGGTTGACGGGCGTGCCGCCGTAGCCGCCCGTGTCGCCTGCCGTCTCCACCGCCCAGATGGCCAGCTGGACGAGGGCGCGCTCCTTGTCCCCCGAGACGCCGTGCGCGGAGGCGATGGAAGGCGCGCTCGCGAAGATCGCCTTGATCTTCGGCTTTTCCCACGGCTCCCACGCATCGAGGGCGTACATGCCCTGCGCGCCGTCCGGGTTCGTCAGGCCGCGCTGGCGGCAGTAGGCCCTCGCGCCGTCCGAGCGCCAGTGCACCCACGACGTGTCCACGTTGAAATAGCTCCCCCCGCTGTGCCCGGAATAGAACGTCTCGTTGTCCGCGAGCGGCATGACCTCCGCCGCGTGCACGACGCCCGGCAGCAGGAGCGCGACGCAGAGGGCGGCAAGCATCAACGCCTGCGCCCCCGTGCGCCGTTTCCCGGTTTTGTTATGGAAAGAAAACATTTTTACCTCCTTACAGAAATAGCTCTATCTGTTAATTTATAACATACTATCCCATATATTGTCAATCAAAAAATTTCAATATTTTCGAATCCCTGTTTTGTGCTACAATACTGGCAAGATTTCGGGGGCATCCGGCGAAAGGAGTATAGGGAAATATGGAAGAGAAAACGAGTCGGTTGGGCGTAAAGGACATCGTCACAAGGAAGGTCGGCGTCTTCGCTGTCGTCGGCATGTTCTATTCGATGTGCTGCGCGGGGGCGTTCGGCATCGAGGAGCTCATCCCGGAGACGGGGCCGGGGCTCGCGATCGTGATGCTCATCGTGCTGCCCTTTGTGTGGGCGCTGCCGTACAGCTATCTGTGCGCGGAGCTCGGGAGCGCCAGGCCCGTCGAGGGCGGCAACATCGTCTGGGTCAAGGAGGCGCTGGGCGAGTTTTGGTTCGGCATCATGGTCTTCGTCAATTTCATCTGGGGGCTCGTGGCGAACACGGTCTACGTCGTGCTCGCGGTCGACTACCTCGGCGCTCTTTCGGCGCGCTACCACATGCCGCTGGAAAACCATCAGGCGTACCTCATCAAGGTCGGGCTTATCCTCATCTTCTTCGTCGTCAATATGCTCGGCATCAAAGAGGTGGGCTTTGTGAACACAGCGATCTCGATTGCGGTGCTCGTGGCCTTCCTGCTCGTCGCCATCTACGGCTTCATGAACTGGCAGTCCAGCCCGTTCGAGCCGTTCATGAGCGACACGTACGACGGGGCGTTGCTGCCGACGCTTGGCGCGGGGCTCGCGATCGGCATCTGGATGTACTCGGGCTTCGACCAGATCAGCCTGACGGCGGGCGAGATCAAGGACAGCGCGCGCGTGATCCCCAAGGCGCTGATGATCGTCATCCCGCTCATGATCGTGACCTACGTCCTGCCGACGATCGGCGGGCTTGCTTCGGTCGGCAGCTGGGAAGACTGGACGACAAACTGGGTTGAAAACGCCGATGCAGTCGGGTATCAGACGGTCCTCTTCGACTACGCGCCGATTGGCGTCGCGATCTTCTTCATCATTGTCGCGATCTTCGGGCAGTGCTCGATCTTCAATATGTGCGTTGCGGTTGCGGCCCGCTCTTCTTTGATCCTGTCGGACGAGCACCTCGGCCCGCAGGGGCTTGCCAAGTTGACGCGCAAACGCGGAACACCCTGGGTGTCCCTCGTCGTCGTTGTCATCGTGACGTGGGCGTTGCTCGGGACGCCGGAAAACCCGAACAGCTTCACCTTCCTTGTCGTGCTCGACGTCTTCTTCAGCGTGATCGTCTGCGGCCTGACGGCGGTCTCGGCTTACATCCTCAAGCGGCGCATCCCGGAGGACGAGATCCCGTTCAAGGTCCCGGGCGGCAAGAATATGCACACGCTCTTCGTCGTGCTTGTGCTCGCGTTCTGCGTGCTGACGCTGCTGCTCAACGGCACGGATTATTTCGTCGGCGGCCTCATTATGATCTTGGCCATCCCGATCATCTACGTCATCTGCAAAAAGATCTGGAAGGGCGTGACCGTGAACGAGCCGGAGGCCTACCCGATCGACGCGCGTACGGGGCTCGGCTTCGGCGACCTGAAAAAACTCGGCGGGTATTTCGTGGGCTTCGGCATCTTCGGCGTCATCGGGCGGCTCTTCCTATCGTTCTACGAGGCGGACTGGGGCCCGGGCACGCCGGGCGTGCCGGAGGCGGAGGTGCCCGATTTGCTTGGCTACGAAAGCATTGAGGAGGCGCAGGAGGACTTGGGCGACCTGCTCTACCAGGACGGCGACGGCACCTGGTACGTGCCGGGCTACTATGAAAGATCGTACGAAGGCACGGGCTTCTTCTCCAACTGGGAAGGCATGCTGCAGGTGATCCTCTGGGTCGGCGTGGCCGCGATTGTGGCCGGCATCGTCATCTACCTCTTCGGCAAGAAGCTCGACAAGGAAGCGGAGATGGCGGCCTGACAAAGGCCTTGGCGCGATGCTGAAAATCAAGATACCGATCACCTTGTCGGATTGGGGGCAGGGGGAGCTGCTTGCGTGGGCGGCCGAAAGCGGGCTTTCCGCGGAAGCCGTGCCCGTGGACAGCCTGCCCGGCTCGCTGGCCGATTGCAACGTGCTGGTTGCGGACGCGGACGTCCCCGTAGGCCGCGCCCTGATCTCCGCCATGCCGCAGATCCGCGCGGTCCTGTGCCCCTGCATCGGCGTCGACAACGTGGACAGGGCGGCGCTCGCGGAGGCGGGCGCCCTTCTGGCCAACATCCCCGACTACTGCGTCGTCGCGGTCGCCGAGTTTACAATCGGGCTTTTGTACGCGCTCACGCGCCGCATCCCGCTGGCGGCCGCGCGGCTCGCCGCCGGCGCCTGGGCGCAGCAGGAAGGGCTCGCCGGCACGGAGCTTTTCGGGAAAACGCTCGGCGTCGTCGCGTACGGCAACATCGGCGCGGACGTCGCGCGCCAGGCGAAGGGGCTCGGCATGAAGGTGCTCGTGCACCGCCGGCATATGGACGAGGCGGCGATCCGCGCGTCGGGCTATGCCCCCGCGCCGCTCGACGACCTGCTCGCGCAGTCCGACTTCGTCACGGTCCACGCGCCGCTCACGGAGGAAACGCGCGGGCTCATCGGCGCGGAGCGGATCGCGCGCATGAAGGACGGCGCCTACCTCGTCAACGTGGGGCGCGGCGGGGTCGTGGACGAAGCGGCGCTGCTGGGCGCGCTGCGGGGCGGCAAGCTCGCCGGCGCGGCCCTCGACGTGATGGCGCAGGAGCCGCTGCCGCCCGGGGACCCGCTTCTGGGCATGGTCGGCGAGAAGCTGATCCTCACGCCGCACATCGCCTGGAACACGGAGGAGGCCGGCGCGAAGCTGCTCGGCTGCCTGAAGCGCCAGCTGCTCGCCCTCGCAAAGGGCGAACCGCCGGAGCATCTGATGCCCTGGCCGCAAACATGACAAGCATCCCCCTTTCCCGTGTGCGCGATTTTTGCTTGCATTCTGCGCGGGAAAGGTTGCCGGATGCTTGCGCATCCGCCTGATTGATTGGAGCATGGATTCCGGGTCAAGCCCGGAATGACATCAGTGGTGGGTCAAGCCCGGAATGACATCAGTGATAGTCGTAGGGGCGGATGGCAATCCGCCCGGAATGACATCAGTGGTGGGTCCAACCCCGAAAGACATCACGTATTGTCATTACGGGCGTGACCCCGAAACCAGATCAAAATCAAAGGCCGCGAGCCGCAGGCGAGCGGCTTCCTATTCCTTGCGGTCAGCATCCGGCATCTTTTTTCGCTTGCAATTTGCCTGCGGTTGATGGTAGAATAGGCGTTGCGCGGACAAAACGGACGCGCGGGAAAACAATCAAGCAGAAGGTTCGCTTCTCACCTCGTCGGCAAAAGGCAGGCAGGTTGATACAGGAAACGTAGGGAAGCGGACGTTTGCGTTCGCTTCTTGTTTTCTTTGAGAATCCGCCCCGCGCGGGCGTAACGAGAAGGAGGTATACGCAGATCATCAGAGGAAATCAAAAGGCCCCGGTCAAGAAGGGCAACCCCGTCAACGAGGACATCCGCGCGGACAAGCTGCGCGTGATCGACGACGACGGGGAGCAGGCGGGCATCATGCTGCGGGAAGCGGCGCTCGAGCTTGCGGACAGGCGGGGGCTGGACCTCGTGCTCATCTCCCCGAACGCGGACCCGCCGGTCGCCAAGGTCATGGACTACGGCAAATACCGGTTTGACCAGCAGAAGCGGGAGAAGGAGGCCAAAAAGAAGCAGCGCGTGATCCAGGTCAAGGAGATCCGCCTCTCCACCTTCATCGACAGCCACGACCTCACGGTCAAGGCGGGGGCGGCCGCCCGGTTCCTGAAGGAGGGCGACAAGCTGAAGGTCAGCCTCCGGTTCAAAGGCCGGGAGCGGGGGCGCACGGAGCGCGGCTACGAGGTCGTCAACCGGTTCGCGGACCTGATCAAAGAATACGGCATCCCGGAGAAGGCGCCGTCGATGGAAGGGCGCAGCCTCACGATGATCGTCGCGCCGCTGCCGCCGAAGAAAGAGAAGCCGGCGGGCGCGGAAGGGGAAGGCGCGCAGCCGGAAGCCGCGGGCCAGGCCGCTGGCGGCGCAGGCGCCGCGGCAGCGCCGGAGAAGCCGAAGCCGAAGCCCGCGCAGGACCAGCCGCCGAAGAAAAAGCAAAAAGGCCCTTCTGAAGAGATGGACTTTTGAGAGTTAAAGGAGGAAACACTATGGCAAAAAACAAAATGAAATCCCACCGCGGCGCGATGAAGCGTCTCCGCTTGACCGCCTCGGGGAAGGTGAAGAGGAACAAGGCGTACAAGAGCCACATCCTCAACAAGAAGACGGCGAAGAGGAAGCGCGGGCTGCGTCAGGCGACGCTGCTGTCGAGCGCGGACCTCAAGCGTATCAAAAGGGCAATGGCAAAGTAGGTAGGTAAGAAGAGGTAAAGAGGTACAAAGCAATGGCAAGAGTGAAGAAGGGCGTGAACGCCCACAAAAGGCATCGGAAGATACTTAGCATGGCGAAGGGTTTCTACGGGCAGAAGAGCAAGGTCTTCCGCGCGGCGAACCCGGCCGTCATGCGTTCCCTCGCTTCGGCGTATGTCGGGCGCAAGCAAAAGAAGCGCGACTACCGCCGGCTGTGGATCGCGCGCATCAATGCGGGCGCACGGCTGAACGGGCTGTCTTACAGCCGCCTCATCGCGGGGCTCAAGAAATCCGGCGTGGTCATCAACCGCAAGATGCTCTCCGAGCTCGCGGTCACCGACGCGGCGGGCTTCGCGCAGCTCTGCGATACGGCAAAATCGAACTTGTAGCATGAAATGCCCCTATTGCGACAACTCTGACACGAAAGTCGTCGACAGCCGGCCGACGGACGAGGGGCAGACGATACGCAGGCGCCGCGAATGCGAGCAATGCGGCCGCCGCTTCACGACGTATGAGAAGATCGAAGAGATCCCGCTCATCGTGGTGAAGAAGGACGGCAGCCGCCAGTCGTTTGACCGCGGCAAAGTGATGAACGGCATCATCAAGGCTTGCGAGAAGAGGCCGGTGCCGATGGCGGACATAGAGAAGATCGTCGACGACATCGAAAAGGGCCTGTCCAACCTCATGCTGAAGGAGATGGACAGCTCGATCATCGGCGAGTACGTCATGGAGCACCTGCGGGAGCTCGACGACGTGGCCTATGTGCGGTTCGCGTCGGTGTACCGCCAGTTCACGGATGCCGAGAGCTTCCGGGAGGAAGTCGAGAAACTGCTGGACCATGGGAAAACCAAGAAGAAGAGATAGTTTCGTGATCGCGATCGACGGGCCTTCGGGCGCGGGGAAGAGCACGATTGCGAAGCTGCTCGCGGAGGCGCTTGGCATCGACTACATCGATACGGGCGCGATGTACCGGGCGGTGGCGCTCTGCTCCTTGGGCTCCGGGTCGCCGCCGGATTGGCTGGACGGCATAGAGATCGATTTTGCGGACGGCAGGACATGGCTGAACGGCGAGGACGTCACGGACCGGATACGGACGCCGGAGGTCACGAAGGAAGCTTCCCGCGTCTCCGCGATACCGGAGGTGCGCGCGAAACTTGTGGGGCTGCAGCGGGAGATGGGCCGGCGCAAGAGCGTGGTGATGGACGGGCGGGACATTGGCAGCAATGTCTTCCCGGACGCCCGCTACAAGTTCTTCCTCACGGCGACGGCGGAGGAACGGGCGCGGCGGCGGACGAAGGAGATGCAGGAGAAAGGCATGGAGGCCGACTATGCCGATGTACGAAAGGATATCGAGAAGAGGGACTGGGACGACTCGCACCGGAGCGTGAACCCGCTGGTGAAGACGCCCGACGCCATTGAAATTGTAACGGACGGGATGGACGTGAGCGAAGTGCTCGCTTCGCTGCTCACGAAGATCAAATAGGGGGAGAAATGCCAACAATCAAAGAGATCCCGGCGGACGAGCGGCCGCGGGAGAAAATGCTCGCGCAGGGGGGCGAAGCCCTGTCGAATACGGAACTGATGGCGCTGCTCATCGGCTCCGGGACGAAAGAGGAAAGCGCCATGGCGCTGGCCGTGAGGACGCTTGCGGCCCTGGAAGAAGGACTCGGCTCGCTGGCGGCAAGCACGCCGGAAGAGCTGATGGCGGTCAAAGGGATCGGGAAGGCGACGGCCGCCCGGATACTCGCCGCGGCGGAGATAGGCCGCAGGGCGGCGCAGCCTTCCCCCGGCGGGGGGAAGATGCTCGGCCCGGACGTGGTCGCGACGGCCTACGGCGCAAAGCTGTCCGGCGAGAAGCAGGAGTGTTTTTTCAGTGTACTGCTGAATGCGCGCGGGGAGAAGATCGGCGAGACGCTGGTCGCCCGCGGCGGGCTTAGCAGCGTGAATGTGGATGCGCGGGACGTCTTCCGGTCGGCGGTGAAACGCGGGGCGTGGGGCGTGATCCTGGTCCACAACCACCCGAGCGGATGCCCCGACCCCAGCGAGGAGGACATCCTGCTCACGAAGCGGCTGTCCGCGGCGGGGGATGTGCTCGGCATCAAGGTGCTCGACCACGTCATCGTCGGCAAAGGAAGCCACGCAAGTCTGAAAAACAGGAAGTTATTTTAGAAGAATGGGTAAACTGATCTTTGTTTCATCGGGCAAAGGGGGCGTCGGGAAATCCGTTTTCGCGTCGAACCTCGGAGCGGTCTTCGGCGGGCGCGGGTATCGCGTCTGCGTCGTCGACATGAACATCGGCCTGCGCAATATCGATATCTACCTCGGGCTCCAGGACAATATCGTGTTTGACATCGCCGATGTGATGAACGGCGTCGTGCCCCTGTCGCGCGCCCTCGTGCGCGACCGCAGGCTGCCGCGCACATTTTTGCTCGCGACGACGCAGCGCAAGGAAAAATTCACGGCGGGCGAGGATCAGGTCAGGGCGCTCTACAGGGAGCTGAGGGAATTGTTCGACATCGTTTTGGTGGACGGCCCGGCCGGGGTCGGCATAGAGATGCAGCTTGCCGCAACGGCGGCGGACGCGGCCGTCATCGTCGCGACGCCCGAGTATGTGTCGATCCGGGACGCCGACATGATCGACCAGACGCTGGGCGCGCGCGGCATCCGTAGGCGGTTCTACGTGATCAACAAGGTCAACCGCCAGCTACTGGGGACGGGGGCGCTGCCCTCCGTCGAAAGGATCGCGAGCGTGATGAAGGCGCCGCTGCTCGGCGTGATCCAGCACGACGACGCGATCCACCTTTCCGCGAACCGGGGCATCCCGATCGTTCTGCAGAAGGGCAACTACATCGAGCGCAATTTCAACAAGATTGCGGATAGGCTGCTGGAGGTCGTTTGACATGGACGGCAGGAAAACATTATAATGAAGAAAATTTCTGACAACCAGGTTTGTTTGTCACTGAGGAGGTGTTCAAGATAGACAATATAGTATGGATCATCCTGGTCCCCGTTGCGGCGGCGGTCGGGGTACTGTTTGGTTATATCATCCGGAAAAACATCGGAGCGAAAACCATCGGGAACGCGGAGCAAACCGCGAAAAACATGATATTGGACGCGGAGAAGCGCGCGGAATCCATCAAGAAGGAGCAGGTGCTGGAAGCCAAGGACGAGGCGCTGAAGATCAAGCGGGAGACGGACGAGGAGATCAAGCAGAGAAGGCTCGAGATTTCCAAGTCCGAGCGGAGGCTCATCCAAAAGGAAGAGACCATCGACAAAAAGCTCGAGGACATCGAGAAAAAGGGCGAGGGCATCGCGCACAAGGAGAAGCTCATCGCCGAGAAGGAGGCCGACCTGGACGCGGCGATCGGGCGCCAAAACGAGGAGCTCGAGAAGATCTCCGGCTACACAAAAGAAGAGGCGAAGCAGATCCTGCTCTCGAACGTCGAGAAGGACATCCGCACGGAGGCGGCCGTCCTGATCAAGGAGATCGAGCAGGAGGCGCGCGAGACGGCCGACGCGAAGGCGAAGGAGATCATCACGGGCGCCGTGCAGCGCTGCGCTGCCGACCACGTCGCGGAGATCACCGTATCGGTGGTGCCGCTGCCGAACGACGACATGAAGGGCCGCATCATCGGGCGCGAGGGGCGCAACATCCGCGCGATCGAGAGCATGACGGGCGTCGACCTCATCATCGACGACACGCCGGAGGCGGTCGTGCTGTCGGGCTTCGACCCGGTCAAGCGCGAGGTCGCCCGCCTGTCCCTGGAAAAGCTCATCGTCGACGGGCGCATCCACCCCTCGCGCATCGAGGAGATGGTGAACAAGGCGGAGAAGGAAGTCGCGAACATCATCAAGGAGGCGGGCGAGCAGGCGTGCTTCGACACGGGCGTGCACAACCTGCACCCGGAGCTGATCAAGCTGCTGGGCCGCCTGAAATACCGCACGTCCTATGGGCAGAACGTGCTGAAGCACTCGATCGAGGTCTCGCTGCTGGCGGGCCTGATGGCGAGCGAGCTGGGCCTAGACCCGAAGCTGGCGAAGCGCGCGGGGCTGCTGCACGACATCGGCAAATCCGTCGACCACGAGCGGGAAGGCACGCACGTCGACCTCGGCATGGAGCTGCTCGCCAAATACAAGGAGACGCAGGCTGTCATCGACACGATGTCCACGCACCACGGGGACTACGAGGCGAAAAACCTCGAGTCCGTGCTGATCACGGCGGCCGACGCGCTGTCCGCGGCCAGGCCGGGCGCGCGGATGGAGACGCTGGAGACGTACATCAAACGCCTGCAGCAGCTCGAGGAGATTGCGAACACGACGAAGGGCGTCGACCATAGTTATGCGATCCAAGCCGGGCGCGAAATCCGCATCATCGCGAAGCCGGACGAGGTCAACGACAAAGACATCGTGCTGCTTGCGCGGGAGATCAGCAAGAAGATCGAGAGCGAGATGGAGTACCCGGGGCAGATCAAGGTCAATGTGCTGCGCGAGACGCGGGCGGTGGACTACGCAAAATAAACGATGAAGATCTATTTGGACAATTGCGCGACCACGCGCGTCTGCGATGAAGCCGCAAAGGCGGTTTGGCTTGCGATGACGGAGCAGTTTGCGAACCCCTCCTCGCTGCACACGGCGGGGCAGGAGGCGGAGCTGATCATGAAGCACGCGCGCCGGCAGATCGCTTTCGCGCTCAACGCGAAGCCGGAGAGCATCATCTTCACGGGGAGCGGCACGGAGTCCGACAACCTCGCGGTGTTCTCCGCGTTCTTCACGAAGCCGGGGAGCATCGGCGGGCCCGCCGGGGCCTTCCGGCAGCGGGCGCTGATGGTGTCCGCGGTCGAGCACCCGGCGGTGCTGCGCACGGCGGCGCGGCTCAATGAGGACGGGGTGCGCGTGGAGACGGTCCCCGTGATGCTGAAGGGCTCGGAATTCCCCGGCATGGTGGATCCGAGGCAGGTGCGCCAGATGCTGGACGACAAGGTGCAGATGGTGTCGATGCAGCACGTCAACAACGAAATCGGCACGATCCAGCCCATCGACGAGATCGGGCGGGTATGCCGCCAGTTCGAGGCGGATAGCACGATGAAGATCAGGTACCACGTGGACTGCGTGCAGTCGTTCGGGAAATTGCCCGTCGACGTCCTGCACGGCGAGTTCCGCGAGGTGGACTTCATCTCGGTCAGCGCGCACAAGATCCACGGGCCGAAAGGCGTCGGCGCCCTGTACGCGGCGTACCCGGAGAAGGTGCACCCGATGCTGTTCGGCGGCGGCCAGGAGGGCGGCAAGCGGTCTGGGACGGAGAACGTGCCGGGCATCGCGGGCTTCGCCGTGGCCACGAAGATGATGATCTCCGACTACCTCGGGCACGCGAAGATCGCGAACAGCTGCCGGCGCAAACTGCTGGAGGGCATCAAGGCGGAGATCCGCGACGTGCTGATCAACAGCCCGGAGGACGCGTCCGTGACGGGCAAGCCGGGGCTTTGCTCCCCGTACATCCTCAACGTGAGCTTCCTCGGGACGCGCGGCGAGGTGGTGCTGCACGAATTGGAAAAGAGCGGCATCTTCGTCTCGACGGGCGCCGCGTGCTCCTCGCTCGCGAAAGGCGGCGCGGAAGGGAAGCCCACCGGCACGCTGGCCGCGATCGGCCTCAACCAGAAGGAGGCGGAGGGCGCCCTGCGCTTCGGCTTCAGCATCTACAACACGTCGAAGGAAATGGAATTTGTCGTCGACCGGCTCAAGAAGGCCGTGGCGCGTTTCCGCCAGACGGGCAGTTTCCGCTGAGAAGGGCACCTTGGGCATCGAGCACCTGTTGATCGTACGGTATGGCGAGGTCGCGCTGAAGGGGCAGAACAAGCCGTATTTCGTGAAGAAATTGATCGCGCGGATCCATCCGCTGCTCCCGCCTGGCGTCTCGGTGGTTTCCGACGGCGGGCTGATCCTTGTGGCGGGCTACCCGGCGGAGCAGGAGGAGGCGCTGGCGCGCGCCATCACAAAGGTCTTCGGCGTCGCGACCGTGAGCCGCGCCTGGCGGATCCCCTCGCGGGAGATGGCGGACATCCGCGCGGCGGCGGTACGCTGGATGGAGGGCAAGGCGGGGACGTTCAAGGTCTTCGGCAAGCGGGCGGACAAGACCTACCCCGTGACGTCCCCCGAGATCGCCGCGGACGTCGGCGAGGCGGTGCTCGTGGGCGGCGGCGGGCGCCTGTCGGTCGACGTGAACCGGCCGGATACCTCCCTCTACGTGCATCTGCGCAGAAACGACGTGCTGTTTTATGACGACAGCATGAAGGGCTTCGGCGGGCTGCCGCTCGGCACGAACGGCAAGGGCCTCGTGCTCCTGTCCGGCGGCATCGACAGCCCGGTGGCCGCCTGGCTCATGGCGAAGCGCGGGATGCGCATCCACGCCGTGCATTTCCACAGCTACCCGTACACGAGCAAGCGCGCGGAGGAAAAAGTGAAGGAGCTCGCGGAAATCCTCTCGTCCTATGTCGGCGGGTTCCGCGTGCACATCCTCAACCTCCTGCCCGCGCAGGAGGCGTTCGCGGCAAACTGCCCGGAGAGCGAGATGACGATCCTCGTGCGCCGCATGATGATGCGCGCCGCAGAGCGGATCGCCCGGCGCGAGGGCTGCGCCTTCCTGATCACGGGCGAAAACCTCGGCCAGGTGGCCAGCCAGACGGCCGAGGCCCTCGCCGTCACGGACGCCGCTTCGGGCCTGCCCGTGCTCCGGCCGCTCATCGCGCTCGACAAGGTCGAGATCATCGAGCGCGCCCAGGAGATCGGCACCTACGAAAAATCCATCGAGCCGTACGAGGACTGCTGCACGGTCTTCCTGCCGCGGCACCCGGCCACGCGCCCGAAGATCGAGGCCATCCTCGCCTCCGAGGAAAAACTCGGCGGCGGGCAGGGCCTTGAAAACCTGCTCGCCGCCGTGATGGAGACCGAAGAAGTCTGCGCGCTCTGAGGGGTCAGTCCTCGGCGAACGGGCGCAGCTGCTCTATCTTTTCCCTCGGCAGATCCACGATGACGGCGAAGCCGTCGAAGCGCGGGAACGAGGCGAGCCCGGCCGCCTCCGCGAACTTCTCGAACGAGAAGTGGAGCATCTCCTGGTCCGGGCCGCCGGGGTCGCACACGACGTTCAGGGCCCACTCCACCTCCGTGTCCACCGGGATGCCGCAGTCGGGCAGGAGGAAAGGCTTCAAGGGCACGATGCTCGGGTTGGCTTCGACCACGACCAGGACGGCGATGTAGGACTGCCCGTTCCCGTAGATCTGGGGCCGCGCATAGTAGTAGTCCTGCTGCTGCCGCTCATCGAGATACGCTTCGAAGAGCTGCATCCGCGTCCCCTCGTCCGCCGCCTGCGCCTTCGCGCGGAAATCCGCGTCGAGCATGATCGGGTAGACCGCGCCGAAGATGAGCTGGAACTCCTCGGCCAGGGAGTTTGCGAGCACGGAGGCGTTGAAGGCCTGGAACTCCGCCGCGAACGCCGGGATGTCCGCCACGTTCTTGACCTCCTCCCCGTCCTTTACATAGGTGTCCGTGCCGAGCGCCCGGCAGGCCGTGGCGACCGCAGCCAGCATCTTCTCTGTGTCGTGCTGCGTCGCCGGGATGCTTAACGAAAAACAGCATTCTGTCCGGCCTTGCAGCGAGAAGAAGAACCCGCGCCCGATGCGGGCGGCGTCGTACACGAGGAAGGTCATCCCGTCGATGTCGCGCCCGCCCTCGTATTCGTCCAGCGAGGTCAGGCTCGTCGGTACGCCGAAACGCAGCCCCTGCTCTCGGCAGATCGTCTCCAAAATACCGATATCCAGTTTTTTCTTCAGCAGCTTTTTCTGCTTCACCACGATATCCAGAGACATCACGCGCTCCTTTCTCCCGCGGGGCCACAGGCCCCCCGCCTTACAGCATCACGCCCATCTTCTCGTCCGTGAAGATGCGCGGATCCATCTTTTTCAAATAATCGCTCACGATGGGCTTGAAGTCCATGTGCCCGAGCACGTCCTTGTCGAGGTCGACGCCCGGCGCGATCTCGATCAGCTCCACGCCCTTCTTCGTCAGCTGGAAGACCGCGCGCTCGGTGACGTAGAGCACCGGTTGCTTGGCCTCGACGGCGTATTTGCCGCTGAAGGTGATGTGCTCGACGTCGGCCAGCAGCTTGTGGATGGTGCCCTCCTTGTCGATGTGCAGCTCGCCGTCCCCGACGGAGACCGAAAGCCCACCGGCCGTGAACGTGCCGCAGTAGACGACCTTCTTGGCGTTCTGCGTGATGTTGATGAAGCCGCCGCAGCCCGCGATCCGGGGGCCGAATTTGCTGACGTTGACGTTGCCGTGCTTGTCCATCTGCGCCAGCCCAAGGTAGGCCACGTCGATGCCGCCGCCGTCGTAGAAGTCAAACTGGCTCGGCTGGTTGAGGACGCAGTCCGCGTTGACCGCCGCGCCGAAGTCGTTCCCGCTCTGCGGGATGCCGCCGTTCGGCCCGGACTCGAGGGTCAGGATGATCGTGTCGCTGATGCCTTCCTCCGCCGCGACGCTCGCGACGGCCTCCGGCATGCCGATGCCGAGGTTCGTGATCGAGTCCTTCGGGAGCTCCATCGCGGCCCGGCGCCCGATGACCTTGCGGATGTCGAGCGGCAGCGGGTCGAGCGCCGTCACGGGCACGCGGATCTCCCCGCTCATGGCCGGGTTGTACTGCGTGCCGAAGGTCTGCATGTGGTTCTCCGGCTTCGCGATCACGATGGCGTCCACGAGGAAGCCGGGGATCTTCACGAGCCGCGCGTCGAGCGTGCCTTTCTCGACGACGTTCTCGACCTGCGCGATGACGCGCCCGCCGGAGTTTTTCGCGGCCTGGCAGAGCGGCAGCATCTCCAGCTCGACCGCCTCGCGCTCGAAGCTGATGTTGCCGTCCGTGTCGGCGTACGTGCCGCGCACGATGGCGACGTCGATCGGGAAGGCGTCGTACAACAGGTATTCCTTGCTGTGGATCTTGATCTTGTGCACGATGTCCTCCGTCGTCTTCGCGTTGAGCTTGCCGCCGTCGAGGTCCGGGTCGACGAACGTGCCGAGCCCGACGTGCGTGATCGTGCCCGGCCGCCCGCCCGCGATGTCGCGGATCAGGTGGCAGATCGTGCCCTGCGGCAGGTTGTACGCCTCGATCTTGTTGTCCATGGCGAGCTGCTGGAGCTTCGGCGCGAGGTTCCAGTGCCCGCCGACGACGCGCTTCACGAGCCCCTCGTGCCCGAGGTGGTTGAGGCCCTTCTCCTTGCCGTCGCCCTGGCCCGCGCAGTAGACCAGCGTGAGGTCCTTCGGCGCGCCGGATTTCAGGTAGGCGTCTTCGATTGCAATAGAGATCTCCTCCGGGTGCATGCAACCTACAAAACCACCAACCCCTACCGTGTCGCCGTCGTGGATCAGCTTGATCGCTTGTTCTGCGGATACGATTTTTTGACTGCTCATAATAAACACCCTCGCTTTTCTTAAATTATAATAATGAAGAAAAAATAACGATATCCGCATTATAACATACTAGCCGGAGCGTTGCGATTTCTTTCGAAGGTTTCAAACAACCGGCCTGAAAACGCCGTCATTCCATACGTTTGCAAAATAAACAAATAAATAATATAAATTTCCGTAAATTGCCTTGAAGAGTTCACATTTGTATGTTATATTTCCCGTACAATTGAATCATTTGTTTTCAGGTGGATTTTTTTCAGGATAGGTGGAGAATATGGATACGGAAGTGAAAGCCCTCGATATCGCAAAAATGATAGATGTCTCTTTGTTGCGCCCGGACATGCCGCCGCAGGAAGTGCTTGCCGGTTGCAGGCTGGCAAGGGAGTACGACTGCATCAGCGTTTGCGTCAAGCCCTGCGACGTTTCCCTCTCCTTTGAGGCCTTGAAGGGCTCGGACGTCCTGACGACGACGGTCATCGGCTTCCCGCACGGGAGCAACGTGACGGAGGTCAAGCTGAAAGAGGCGGGGATCGCCATCGACCAGGGCTGCGCGGAGATCGATGTCGTCCTGAACATCGGCCGCCTCAAGGGCGGGGACAATGCCTATATCGAAGAGGAGGTCAAGGCCATCACGGACTACGCGCACGGGAAGGGCGCCGTGGTCAAGATCATCTTCGAAAACGCCTACCTCACCGAGGAGGAGAAAATCAAAGCGTGCGAAATCTGCGTAAAAGCCGGCGTCGACTTCGTCAAGACGTCGACGGGCTACGCGGGCGGCGGCGCGACGATCCCGGACCTGAAGCTGATGCGCAGCCACTGCCCCGAGCCGATCGCGATCAAGGCGGCCGGCGGCGTGCGCTCGCTCGAGGCGGCCCTGATGGTGCTGGCGGTCTGCGGGAGCGGCTGCCGGTTCGGCTGCACGCGCACGGATCAGATCATGAAGGACGCAAGGGCCGCGGAGGCGGCCGGCACGCTCACGCTGCCGGACCCCGCCGGGCTGACGGCCTTCCCGCAGGGCTGAGCCCGGCCCCCGTTTCGGTCTCGCCCGGGGCCCGAAAGGCTCCGGATCACAAGATAAAATCATATAGGGTAAATGGGAACAAATGGAGAAGGAGGAATCAAAATGACACAGAAGAAGAGGATGCTCTGCCTGATCGTCTCCGTGGTGTTGATCGCATCCATGACGCTCATGGCCGGGTGCAACAGCTCCGGCGGATCGAGTGCGGCGCCCGCGGGCTCCAGCGCGGCCGCCACGGAGGAACCGGCGGGCTCCAGTGCAGCGGCAGACGCGGTGGCCCGCGACTACGACATCGGCGTCGCTTTCTACGACCTCAACGACCCGTTCTGGGCGGAGACCGCAAACTGCATGAAAGAGTACGGCGAGGAGAACGGGTGCACGGTCACGATCGTGAGCGCGGAGATCAATGCGGCGAAGCAGGTCCAGCAGGTGGAGGACTTCATCTCCAAGGACGTCGACATCTTGGTCATCGGCGCGGTCGACCCGGCCACGTTGGAGGAGGCCACGAAGAAGGCGATGGACGCCGGCATCATCGTCTACGGGTACTGCTTCGCGCTCCCCTATGAGACGGCGGAGATCATCGTCGACGACGCGGATATGGGCGCGAAGGTCGCGGAGATGGCGGCGGACTTCATCGACAAGAACCTGGGCGGCAAGGCGCAGATCGGCATGTTCAACCTGCCCCTGTACCCGTCCATCGTCATCCGCGAGGAGGCGATCCGCGAGAAGATGGCGGAGCTTTCGCCGGAGTCCGAGTTTGTGATGACGGCCGAGAGCGCGACCATCGAGACGGGCATGACGGCGGCGGAGAACTTCCTGCAGGCCTACCCGGACATGAAGGTCATCACCAGCATCGGGGATGGCGGCGCGTACGGCGCGATGCAGGGCTTTGAGAACGCGGGCAAGGCCGGCGACGACGTGGCGATCTACGGCACGGGCGGCAACATCGAAAACCTGCAGGCCATCAAGGATGGCAAGGTGGTCCGCGGCACGGTCGCGCTCGGCTATGCCATGCAGCGCGCCCAGGCGGTGCTGGACACCTGCTTCGCGGCCATCGAGGGCGGCGAGTACGAGAAGATGGCGACGTTCACCAATACCTCGGTGACCATCGACAACATCGACCAGTACTGCGCGGACGCCGGCATCACGCTGGAGTAATGAAGACATAACAATCCTTTTCAAAGCGTTTGCCGCGGGCCGCGTCAGGCGGCGGCCTGCGGCAAACGCCCTATGCGGGTGTGCCGGGGAGTTCGAAACAGTCCGATGGGCGGAGACATCATTCTTGAATTTGTGGATATCTGCAAGGAATATCCGGGTGTGCAGGCGCTCAACAATGTCAGCTTCACGCTGCGTTCCGGCGAGGTCCACGCGCTCGTGGGGGAAAACGGCGCGGGGAAGTCGACGCTGATCAAGACCTGCAGCGGCGCCGTGCGGCCCGCGTCCGGCAAGATCATCGTGCGCGGGAAGCCGTACGACCATCTGACGCCGATCACCTCGATGGAGAACGGGATCGCCGTCATCTACCAGGAGACGAGCCTCGTCAAGGAGATCAGCGTCTGGGAGAACATCTTCCTCGGTGAATTCATGCGCAGCGGGCTGCTCATCAACAAGCGGGGGATGATCGAGCGCGCAAACGCGCTGTTCGCGCAGCTGGGCATGTCGATCGACCCGGAAGCGCTCGTGAAGGACCTCACCATCGGCTACCAGCAGATGGTCGAGATCGCCAAGGCGCTCTCGCGCGACGCGCAGATCCTCGTCATGGACGAGCCCTCCGCCGCGCTCACCAACGCGGAGGTGGACACGATGATGGCGCTCGTCCGCAAGCTCAGGGCCTCCGGCGTCGGGATCATCTACATCAGCCACCGCTTGGACGAGGTGTTTGAAATCTCCGACCGCACGACGGTGCTCCGGGACGGGTGCCTGGTCGTGACGGAGGAGACGAAGAACCTGACGCGCGACAGCCTCATCCGCCTCATGGTCAACCGCGACATGTCGGAAACCTACCCCGAGCGGCCGCCGTGCGCAGACACGGAGGTCCTGCTCGAGGTCAGGAACATCAGCGGCAACGGCCTCTCGGACGTTTCGCTCCATGTGCGGCGCGGCGAGATCCTGGGCCTCGGGGGCCTGGTCGGCGCGGGGCGCACGGAATTGGCGGAAATCCTGTTCGGGAAGGCGCGGCCGAGGTCGGGCGAGATCCTGTACAAAGGGAAGCCGGTCCGCTTCCGCATCGAAGGCGATGCCATCCGGCAAGGCATCGCGCTCGTCCCCGAGGACCGCAAGCGGCAGGGCGTCCTGCTGCATATGTCCGCGCAGGACAACATCACGCTCCCGGTGCTGAAGGGCATCTCCCGCGTGCTCGTGATCAACGCCCGGTCCGCGAAGGGGGTCGTGCGCAAATACTGGGACGCGCTGCGCATCAAAATGCCGAACCCGAGGATGCCCGCGGCCAACCTGTCCGGCGGCAACCAGCAGAAGATCGTGCTCGCGAAATGGCTTGCGACCGATTCGGAGCTGATCATCTTCGACGAGCCCACGAGGGGGATCGACGTGGGCGCGAAACGTGAAATCTACATGATCATGAATGAGCTCATCGCAAGCGGCAAGACCATCATCATGATCTCCTCGGACATGGAGGAGCTGATGGGCGTGTCGGACCGCATCGTCGTGCTCGCGGAAGGGCGCGTGGCCGGCGAGCTCGCGCGGGACTCGTTCAATCAGGAAACCATATTGGAATACGCATCGTCGGCGTCATGATGGAGTGAGGTGGGTCTATGAAGGGCTTTGGGTTCAATCGTTCGGAAATCTTGCGGCAGTACGGGATACTTTTCGTGCTGATCGCGATGTTCATCATATTCTCGGTCGCGACGCCGAATTTCCTGAAGGTGGAGAACCTGTTCAACGTCGCGCGGCAGGTCTCGATGATGGGCATCGCGGCGGTCGGCATGATGTTCGTGATGATCGCGGGCGGCATCGACATCTCGATCGGCTCGCTGCTCTCCTTCGTGAACGTCTTCTGCGCCTTCCTGATCGTCAATTTCAACGTCCATCCGCTCTGGGCGAGCCTGGCCGCCGTGGCCGTCGCCTCCGTCGGCGGGTTCCTCAACGGCGTCATCGTGACGCAGATGAAGGTGCCGCCGCTGATCTCGACGCTCGCCTTCATGACGATCTGGGAAGGCATCGCGTTCCTGATCTCGCGCGGCATGACGATCTTCGGCCTGCCGGACACGTTCCGCACGCTGGGCTCCGGCTACGTCGGGCCGATCCCGATCCCGGTGATCATCATGGTCGTCTTCCTCGCGTTCGGCGGCTTCTTCCTGAACAAGACCTATATCGGGCGTTATTTCTACGCGGTCGGGGGCAACGAGGAGGCGGCGGGCCTGTCCGGCATCCACGTCCGCAAGCTCAAATGGCTCGTCTACACGCTCTGCGCGGCCTTCACGGCGGTCGCGGGCCTCGTGATGCTGGCGCGCCTCAACGCGGGCGCGGCGACGACGGGCAAGGGCTTCGAGTTCCAGGTCATCACGGCGGTCGTCCTCGGCGGCGTGTCCATCGCCGGCGGCACGGGGCGCATGTTCGGCGTCATCATCGGCATCCTCATTATGGGATTCCTCAGCAACGGCATGGTGCTGCTGGATGTCAGCGAGTACGTCCAGCGCATCATACAGGGCGTCGTGCTCGTGCTCGCGGTCGGCTTCGACTGCCTCTCGAAAGACATCGGCATGGACAAGAAAGGAGTATTGAAAAGTGAATAACAAGGAACGCGTGAGGAACATACTCGAGCGGAAGCCCGTCGACTACTTGCCGACGAATATAGAGTTTTCCGACATGACGCGGGGGAAGGAGCTCTGCGCGGCGCTGGAGGTGCCGGAGGGGCAGACGCTCGACGAATACCTGGACAACTGCTTCTACATGACCTTCGTCGAGGACGACCTGCCGATTTTTTTCCGCAACGACGACCAGATGATGCTCGACTTGGAGAAGAAGGGCTTTTGCTACGTGGACCTGGAGAACGAGCTCGTCTACAGCCGCATGGGCTACGGGATGGTCATGCACCACGACTCGATCGTGCCGGTCTACGGGCCGCTCGAGGCCGACGCGGAGAAGGACAGGACGGCGGGGCGCGTGTTGCCGGAGCGGTTCACGCGGCTGTTCGGGCTGCCGGTGGAGGAGCGGGTGCGCAAATTCGAGATGCCCGACCCGTGGGTGGAAGGCGGCCTCGACTATATGAAGGCGGATTTTGCGCGATTCGACGAGAGCGGCAAATACTGCATGCTGCCGGCCGGCTACTGGGGCGTGTACGAGACGAGCCACATCCTCATGGGGTGGGAGCAGCTCATGCTCGAGATCGCCCTGCGCCCGAACATGATCCACGAGCTCATCGAGAAGGTCACGGACTACAAGGTGGAGCTGGCGAAGCGCAAGCTCAAGGAATGCCCGCATTTCCTGTACCACCAGTCGGACGACGTCGCGACGCAGCTGGCGGGCAATTTCTCGCTCTCGATGTTCCGCGAGATGATCCTGCCGTATTTCCGCAGGGTCTTCGAGGTGTACCGCAACGCGGGCTGCCACGTCTGCTTCCATTCCTGCGGGATGATCATGGACTACATCCCCGACATCATCGACGCGGGGGCGGACATGCTGGAGCCGATCCAGACGGTCAACGACTTGGCGACGCTGAAGCGCGAGTACGGCCAGGACCTCGTCTTTTGGGGCGGCATCGAGGTGCAGAAGCTGTCCTTCTGGACGCCGGAGGAGACGTCTGCCGAGACGAAGCGGGTCATCCACACGCTCGGCAAGGGCGGCGGCCTCATCATCGCGCCGTCGCAGCATCTGACCAACGAGGTGCCGATCGCAAACATCAAGGCGCTCATCAAGACGGCGCGGGAAGAAAGGGACAAGGTGTTTTAGATGACGACCATGACATCGCACGAGCGCATGAAGCGCACCTACGAGCACAAGGAGACCGACCGCGTGCCCATCACGGACTGGGTATGGGAGTCGACGGTCGCAAACTGGCAGGCGGCCGGCATGCCGGGGGACATCGCGTGGGAGGACTATTTCGGCCTCGAGAAAATCGCGCGCGTCACGGAGCTGGACATCGACACGAGCCCGCGCTGCGAGAAGCGCATCATCGAGGAGACGGACAGCTACCGGATCGAGAAGGACTGCTGGGGCATCACGAAGAAAAACTGGAAGCCGATCTGCACGACGCCGATGTACCTCGACTTCGAGATCCACGACCGGGACTCGTGGGAGGCCGCGAAGCAGCGCATGGCGCCGACGCGCGACCGCGTCAACTGGGACGTCTGGAAGAAAAACTACAGGTATTGGCGCGAGAACGGCTACTGGATCGAGGTCGGGCCGTGGTTTGGCTTCGACATCGTGAACGCGCGGACGATGGGGACGGAGACGACGCTGATGGCGATGGTCGACGACCCGGAATGGATCCGCGACATGGTCAACACGGGCTGCGACCTGACGCTTCAGCTGCTCGACATGATCTGGGACGAAGGCTACGAGTTCGACGAGTTCCTGTGGTACGACGACCTCGGCTACAAGGGGAACCTCTTGATCTCGCTGGACATGTACCGGGACATCATCAAGCCGTACCAGAAGCGGGCGATCGAATGGGCGCACGCGAAGGGCCTCAAGGCGCAGCTCCACAGCTGCGGCAAGGTCGAGGCGCTGATCCCGGAGTTCATCGAGATCGGCCTGGACTGCCTCAACCCGCTCGAGGTGAAAGCCGGCATGGATACGGTCAAGATCAAGCAGGCGTACGGGAAGGACCTCACGCTGCGCGGGGGCTTCGACATCCGCAACTGGACGGACCCCGCTACGGTGGAGGCGGACATCCGCGCGAAGCTGCCGGCCCTGATGGAGGGCGGCGGCTACATCTTTTCCTCCGACCACAGCATCGCGGACACCGTCGCGATCCCGACGTACCAGCATGTGGTGGAGGTCGTGAAGGAAGTGGGGCGATATGGTATACTTGGCAGTACAGATGGACACCAAGATTCTTTTTGAAGGGAAACAGCTTTCTTTCAGCAATGATGAATTGCTTCATATTCAGCTGGGCAATATTATACGCAACACCATCCTCAGCAACCACCTCCAGGAAAACGACGCGCTGCCGACGGAGCAGTTTCTGAGCGCGCATTTCATGGTCGGGCGCTCGACGGTGCGCAAGGCGCTCGAGAGCCTGATCGAGGAGGGCTACATCACGCGGGTCCAGGGCAAGGGGACCTTCGTCGCGAAAGGGAAGATGGAGCGCAAGGTCGAGCGCATCTACAGCTTCTCCGGCGAGATCAAGGCGAGCGGGCTCGTGCCGTCGTCGAAGCTGATCAGCATCACGCTCGACTACCCCGACGAGTTCATCAAGGGGATCCTGACGGTCAAGGAGGACGAGAAGGTCTACTGCATCAAAAGGCTCCGGCTCGCGAACGACGAGCCGCTCCTGCTGGAGACGACCTACGTCCCGTTCTCGTTCATCGGGGTCCTGTCCAATCGCGCGCTGGAGACGGGGTCGCTCTACGACATGCTCGACGACGCGGGCATCGAGCCCTACCTCGCGACGGAGTCGTACGAGGCAGTCCTGCTGAAGCCCCAGGTGGCGGAGCTCCTCGAGTGCAAGAAGAACAGCCCGGGCTTCCGGATCGAGCGGCGCACGACGGTCAAGGAGGGCGATACCTACGAATACACGCGCTCCTATATGCGCGGCGACCGGTCGAAGCTGGTCGTGACGCTCGGCATGGACAAAGTAGGCATCAAGAAGCGTATCGAATAACAACCATGAAGACGGCGTTGGCGGCGAAACTGGAATCGCTCGGCACCGGGAAGGCGGTGCTGGGCTTTGACGGCTTCGTCGACGAGGTCGTGCACGTCGTCAAGACGCGGCTGGACCAGGAGCGCCACATCCGCATGGAGACCCTGAAGGAGTATGGCGAATTCATCTGCGCGGGCTCCGGGCTCTCCTCCAACGTGGAGATCCTCACCATCCGGAAAAAGCCGGGCGGGAACGGCGTGATCATGGCGGACGCGCTCGACCGGCTGGGGTACGACGTGTCCTATATCGGCTGCGTCGGGAAGGGTGCGGTGGACCCGGTCTTCTGCGAGATGTCGGGGCGGGTCCGCATGGCCGGGATCGCGCCGCCGGCCCAGACCGACGCGATGGAGTTTTTCGACGGGAAGCTGATCCGGAGCAAGCTCGGGCCGCTCAACGCCGTCTCCTGGGCGGACGTGCTCGCCGCCGTGCCCCCGGAAACGATGGCGCGGATGGTGGGGGCCGCCCGTCTGGTCGGCTTCCTCAACTGGAGCCTCGTGGCCAATATGTCCGGCTTCTACAAAGGGTTTTTGGAGGACGTCGTGCCGCTCTTGGACGCGCAGGGCCGGGTGGGGAAGACCGTGTTTTTCGACCTGGCCGACCCGGAGAAGCGGCCCGGGGCGGAGATCAAGGCCGCGCTGGGCCTGATCGGCGGGTTCTCCTCGGCCGGGTTTGACGTCGTGCTGGGGCTGAACAAGAAAGAGGCCTGCGAGATCGCGGCGCTGTACGGCATGGAGATCGCGGGCGTCAAGGCGCAGCCGCTGCGGCCTTTGGCCTCCTTCATCCAGAAGCACGTGCGGGTGGCCTGCCTCGTGATCCATCCCGCGGACCGCGCTTGCTGCCTGAAGGGCGGGGCCTACGCGGAGCAGGAGGGGCCGTATACCGCGCAGCCGGTGCTGACGACGGGCGCGGGCGACAATTTCAACGCCGGCTTCGCCTTCGGGCATTGCGCGGGGCTGGCCGCCGACGAATGCCTCCTGCTCGGCAACGCCGCGTCCGGCTTCTACGTGCGGGCCGGCCGCAGCGGCACGCGCCGCGAGATCGCGGAGCTGCTGCGGCAGTGGGGGGAGGGGCGGTTAAATTGTTATTGAAAAAAAATTTGGCAAACTCTTGAAATCTGCTGCGCGGATGGTATGATAGGGGTGTTATTTTTATTAAAATCGATGAGGTGAGGAGGTGAGGTGCAAGAAAAACGAACAAGCTATTTTATTTGCATTTATTGCTAAGTAGGAGGAATTGATATGGTATTGGGTGTAATAGGCATCGTGATATCCCTCGTTGGACTGATCTGGCTCGCTTATCGGGGCTGGTCGGTCGTACTCATTGCCCCGCTGCTCGCGCTCGTTGCTTGCATATTCAACGTCCTTGGGACGGGCAACGACCTGATGGCAGGGTATACAAACGGTTTCATGCCGAACCTGGCAAACTACGTGAAAACGTATTTCCCGATCTTCATGCTCGGCGCCGTGTTCGGCAAGATGATGGACGACAGCGGCTCCGCGCGGGCGATCGCAAACTTCATCATGGACAAGCTCGGGCCCGGCAAGGAGGTCATAGCGACGGTCGTGACGTGCGCCATCCTGACGTACGGCGGCGTGTCGCTCTTTGTCGTTGTGTTCGCGGTCTACCCGATCGCGGCGGCGATGTTCCGCCGCGCCGACCTGCCGAAGCGCCTCATCGCGCCGGCGATCGCGCTGGGCGCCTTCACCTTCACGATGACGGCCATCCCGGGCACACCGCAGATACAGAACGCGATACCGATGCCGTTCTTCGGCACGGACGTGTTCGCGGCGCCGGTGCTGGGCGTCATCGCGGCGGTCATCATGGCCGGCGGCGGCCTCTGGTGGCTCAACCGCCAGGAGAAGAAGATGCGCGCCGCGGGCGAGGGCTACGGCAACCATCCGAACGAGGACATCCGCATCACGGACGACATGAACCTGCCGAGCTTCGGCATTTCGCTCGTGCCGATCATCTTCGTGCTGATCGCGAACTTCGTGTTCTCGAAAGTGGTCATGCCGAACAACAACATCGTGCCGGAGAACATCATCTGGACGGATTCGGCGCAGGTCCCGGACGGCGACCACGTCATCAACATCGCGAAGAGCGGCGTCATCGGCAACTGGTCCCTCATCTGGGCGCTCGTCATTGGCATTATCCTCGTCATCCTGTTCAACTTCAAACGTTATGAGAATGTGCCGACATCGCTGAAAAACGGCGTGTCGAGCTCCTTCCTCGCGATCCTGAACACGGCGTCCGAGGTCGGCTACGGCAACGTCATCAAGACGCTGGCCGGCTTCACGGTCGTCGCGACCGGCATGCAGGCCATCTCCGGTGGCAGCGTGCTCGTGCTCGACATCGTTTCGACCAGCACGCTCGCGGGCATCACGGGCTCCGCCTCCGGCGGCATGAGCATCGCGCTCTCCGTCTTCGGCGAGCAGATGGTGACGATGGCCAACAACGCGGGCATCAGCCCCGAGGCGCTGCACCGCGTGTGCTCCGTCGCGTCGGGCGGCCTCGACACGCTGCCGCACAACGGCGCTGTCCTGACGCTTTTGGCCGCGACCGGCTTGACGCACCGTGAGTCGTACAAGAATATGTGCGTGTGCACGGTCATCATCCCGCTCATCGCTGCCTTCATCATCGCGGGCCTGGGCACGCTTGGCGTCAACTGATTGTTATCGCATTGCATGGGATTTGGAAACGCGCTGCCGGGGGCTCCGGCGGCGCGTTTTTGATAGAATTTTATAAATATTATAGAATCCCTTGCATTGTCTTTTAAGGAAGGTTATTATAAAGGTTGGTGTTATTTTGGCCTGTAGGAGGTAAGCAAATGGATTTCAATTTGACAAAGGAACAGGAATTTGTCAGGAAACTGGTGAGGGAGTTTGCTGTCGGCGAAGTCGAGCCGATCGCGGCCGACATCGACAATGAGCACCGGTTTCCAAAGGAGAATGTCGAGAAGATGGCGAAGCTCGGCATGCTCGGCATCCCGTTCCCCAAGGAATGGGAGGGCGCCGGCGGCGACAACCTATCGTACGCCATCACCATCGAGGAGCTGTCGCGGGTATGCGCGACGACGGCGGTCATCGTTTCCGCGCACACTTCGCTGTGCGCATGGCCGATCTACAACTACGGCACGGAGGAGCAAAAGAAAAAATACCTGCCCGACCTGTGCTCGGGGCGCAAGCTCGGGGCCTTCGGCCTGACCGAGCCGAACGCCGGGTCCGACGCGGCCGGCCAGCAGACGCGGGCCGAGGACAAGGGCGACCACTGGCTCCTGAACGGCTCGAAGGTCTTCATCACGAACGGCGGCTACGCGGACGTGTTCTGCATCATGGCGATGACGGACAAGTCCAAGAAGACGCGCGGCATCTCCGCGTTCATCGTGGAGCGTGATTGGGAAGGCTTCTCGATCGGGAAGATCGAGGACAAGATGGGCATCAAGGGCAGCTCCACGGCGGAGCTCGTCTTCAAGGATATCAAGGTGCCGAAGGAGAACATCCTCGGCAAGCCGGGCGACGGCTTCAAGGTGGCGATGTCCACGCTCGACGGCGGGCGCATCGGCATCGCGGCGCAGGCGCTCGGCATCGCGCAGGGCGCGCTCGACGTGACGCTCGACTACATGAAGGCCAGAAAGCAGTTCGGCAAGCGCCTCGCGGACATGGACCCGCTGCGCTTCGTCGTCGCGGAGCTCGCGACGGAGATCGAGGCGGGACGCCTTTTGCTGTACAAGGCGGCCTGCCTGAAGGACGCGCACCTGCCGTACGGGCAGTACGCGGCGATGGCCAAATACTACTGCGCCGAGACGGCGATGAAAGTCACGACGAAATGCGTCCAGCTCCACGGCGGCTACGGGTACACGAGAGACTACCCGGTCGAGCGCATGATGCGCGACGCGAAGATCACGGAACTCTACGAAGGCACGACCGAAGTCCAAAAGATGGTCGTCGCCGGCGCGGTGTTCGGAAGATAAAGGGAGGTGCGGACAATGGCATTTAAAATAATCGTATGCGCGAAGCAGGTGCCGGACACGAACGAGATCAAGATCGACCCGGTGAAGAAGACCCTCATCCGGGAGGGCGTGCCGAG
>JAISTX010000011.1 GCA_031272365.1 Eubacteriales Family XIII. Incertae Sedis bacterium | reverse complement strand
GGCGACATAGCCAAGTGGTAAGGCAGAGGTCTGCAAAACCTTCATCCCGGGTTCGAATCTCGGTGTCGCCTCCAAAAGACCCCGCAATTTCAACGGTTGCGGGGTTTTGCTTTGGCAGGCGGCCACGAGTGGCTGCACAGCTCACATTTTTCCGATTGCGAAGCGTATTTTTTTCCGGTTGATGATACAATTTATCGAGACGAAAGAAAAGGAGGCTCCGAAAATGGAAGATCAAGAGACTCCTTCAGTCCTTGTCCCGCAACACGGCCACAATGGCATCCGTTTCGTTATTGTCGCGCGATACCGGCGGCTCCGATGTATCTGTTACCGATGAGACGATCGCGGATTACCTGGAAGCTTTGGAAAGGCTGATGGTGTATGAGCCGCTGCCCGCATGGTCAACGCATATCCGCTCGTCGGCGACGTTGCGCAAGGCGCCCAAACGACATTTTGCCGATCCCTCGCTGGCCGTCGGAATACTGGGCTTGACGGCAGGAAAGCTGACCGGCGACTTGAAGTTTTTTGGATTTCTGTTTGAATCGCTGGTCGTTCGCGATTTGCGCATCTATGCGGACACCCAAGGCGGGCAGGTGTACCACTACCATGATTCGGCGGGGCAAGAGGTTGACGCGATCATCGAATATCCCGACGGCAGCTGGGGCGCTTTCGAGGTCAAGCTTGGCATTGAAGATCAGGATGCCGCCGCCGCCAGCCTCCTCGCATTTGCGAAAAAGATAGACACGGAGAAAACGCTGCCCCCCGCTGCGCTCACGGTTGTCACGGGAAACGGGTTTGCCTTCCGTCGAAAAGACGGTGTCAACGTCGTGCCGATCCTCGCGCTGACGGCGTGATTTGCGGCAATGAATTCCTTCTCGCGCTCACCGTCATAGAAGAGAAATAATCATGTGGTAGAATAAATCCGATTTGAATAAGCCGAAGGTGAGGACGAGGAGGCTATGACAATAATTGAATCAACAAATAGCGATGTATTGGTGCGTATGGCAACAAGCGACGACATTCCGGAACTGCTGCGGCTATACAAACAATTGCAGCCGCAAAATGAATTTGAACTGAATTCTGCCGAAGCCGCGTTCAGGAAAGCCGCGACTCAAGGCGTTACATACTTTGTTGCGGAGATAGGCGGGATTTTGGTTGCCACCTGCTACATTGCGATTATACCGAATATCACTTGGAACTGTGCTTCGATTGGATTTATTGAAAACTGTGTAGTTGATACAGATTTTCGGCGTAGAGGCGTCGGCAGGAGGCTAATAAATGTCGTGATCGAATTTGCTAAAGCGAGGGGTTGCTATAAAGCCACTTTGCAGAGCGGAAACGGTCGGACAGAAGCACATCATTTCTACGAATCGTGCGGTTTTAACGGCGATTCCAAGCGCGCGTATGAGCTTAGATTTTAGCAAATGAGAATCATAACCGAAACCAATCGTTTGGTTCTCCGCGAACTAAGCCACGAGGACTTGCCGGCGATGCGCAACATATTTTGCGACGCAGAAACGATGGCCGTGTTCGGCGGAGCATGGAGTAATGAAGAATGCCTTGCCAGGCTCGAAAAGCAGTTGCAAAGCTATAGAGACAACGGATTTGGACGCTGGGCTGTCATTCTGAAAGCCACGGGAAAGGTGATCGGCTTGTGTGGCCTTCAGTATTTTGACACAGATACAGAAACTGTGCCGGAAATCGGATATTTTTTCAACCATATGTTTTGGCACAAGGGGTACGCTACAGAAGCCGCCGTTGCCTGCAAGCACTATGCGTTTGATATTCTTGGCTTTGAAGAGGTGTACTCGATAATGCTTGGCGTAAATTATGCATCTATGAATGTCGCAATTCGAAACGGTATGCTTGTGCGCCGCCATTACATGAAGCGTGAGGATGACAAAGATGTAATACGCTACATTTTCTCCACGAAAAAATCGGATGAATCGGGGAGGGAAACCCTATGAGCGACTTAATGAAAATCCCCGGCAACTAGATTCTCTACCCGGTGGGTAGAGAATCCGGACAGTCGAAATATTTGTTGCAGACGCTGTATAATATAGCATTATGAAGTTTGAATGGGACGAGGAAAAGAATAGAATCAATATGATGTAGTGGAAATGAACGATTTTGAATTGACCCCTGAGAGCTTTCGGAAGTTGAAGGAAACGCTCAAAGAGGGCAAGGTGGTGCGGAATCCATTTGCCAAGTTCTTGGGCGAGGGCAATACTACAACGATCATTACCGACCCACCCGCTGACCCACCCGCTTGAAAACCGTTGAAACCCTGCGGTTTCTCTGGGGTCTGCAAAACCTTCATCCCGGGTTCGCGCTTGGGATGTGACGGCGCGTTCGCGCCGCAGCTATCTCGGTGTCGCCTCCAAAGAACCCCGCAACTGCCAACGGTAGCCTGATTTGGTGCTGGCGTCTAAACCAACGCCCTGTGGCTCGTTTGGCTACGGGGCGTTGCTGTTTGTTTGAAAGAGGCTGTGCAAAAAAATGCGTTGGGTAGTGCCACGGCTTCATAGAATATGGAAATAACACTACCAAACATGGAAAATTGCACGAAATGCCATTCGATTTTGCCGTGAATACACTACCAAACGCCGATATTTGCACAGAGGTGCACGGGTGCTTCGGGCGGATGCGGGCGCGCGTAGGCGCACGCACAGAGGTGCACGGGCGCATCGGGCGGATGCGGGCGCGCGTAGGCGCACACAAAATATGCGCCCGCATGTTGACTCATGCAGGCGCATACGGGTGCTTGGAATGCGTTGTGGCGGCGGGTGGCTCTCTGGGGTCACCCGCGGGCGTGGATCCTCGGCTCGATGTACGCCAGCGCGGCTTCGACCGTGGTGTCGGTGTCCGCGAAGAACATGCGGAACGGCGGGATGCCCGTCCGGGCCGATTGGGCCAGATGCTTTTTCCACGCTTCCGGGAGCGATGCGCAAAACCCTGCCTCGTCGGCGATCACGGGGTCAAAGGCCTGGTTCACGCGGCTCAGCCCCTGGATCCGCCCCCAGGGCACGAGCACCGGGGAGGACGGCACCTTGTGGTAGGTGATGCCCCGCTCATCGAAGGTGTAGGCAAGCCCGCCGCCGCGGCGGTAGTATGCAATCATCACCACCAGCATGGCGGGCAGCACGATCCCGATCGCTACCGCCTTCGGGCGGAATACGCCGTTTTGCGTGATCTCATAGATGTTGAGCGCCCATATACCCGCCGTGATGGCGAGCATGATAAGCACATACTTGGCCTCGATCTTCTTCTTGATGGTCATTTTGTTCCTCCTGTTTCTTGCCGTGCGGCTCCCCCTATTTGCATGAGCGATTCTACCCATATAACCGGGTATCTTCGAAAAAGATTACAAAATTATTATATCAAAGTTTTCTCGCCTCAGGCGCGGATCCTTGGCTCCATGTATGCCAGCACGTCGTCGATCTTTGCGCCGGTATCTGCGAGGAAGATGCGGAACGGCGGGTTGCCGGCCCGGGACGATTTGGCCAAGTGCCTTTTCCACGCTCCCGGAAGCGTGGCGTAAAGCACCGCCTCGTCGGCAATCACGGGGTCGAGGGCCTGGTTTGCCTGACGCACCCCCAGAATCTGCCCCCAGGGCACAAACATCGGAGGGGAGGGCGTCTTGTGGTAGGTGATGCCCCGCTCGTCGAAGGTGTAGGCGAGCCAGCCGCTGCGCAGCGATAGTGCGAGCAGTACCACCATTGCGATGGCCAGCGCGATCTCTACCGCCATTTCCCTCATGCGGGCCGCCCCGTATTGCGTGACCTCATAAATGATGAAAGCCCATAGCGCTGCCGCGATGGCGAGGTAAAAAATCACCCACTTGGTCTCGATCTTCTTCCTTACGGTCATTTTTGTTTCTCCTTCCCTTTGCTCGCACGGCATGCTGCCTGCATGAACATTCCGGCTCACATGGCCGGGCGTCTTCGAAAAAGATTACAAAATATTATACCAGGGTTTTTTCGCTGCGGACGAGCAGGGACAGGAGGATGCCGGCCATGACGCAGGCCATGCCAAAAACAATGGGGGTGCTTAGGCTCTCGTGCAGCACGAAGACGCCGAGCAGGGCGGCGAAGATCGGCTCCGTCGCGATCAGGAAGCCGGTGCGGTCGACGGTCGTGTAGCGCTGGGCGACGGGGAGGATCATCTGGCAGACGACCGTGCTGAGCACCGTCAGCCCGATGAGGCTCCAAAGGCCGGGGAGGCTGAGGTGGAACGCGAAGCCCTCCGCGATGGCCGCCGGCGGGATGGCGCACAGGCCGCAAATCCCGATCAGCAGCACGCCGACGGAGACGGGGTCCGCCTCCCTCGGGATGCGGTCGTTGAGGAGGATCTGCGCCGTGTACAAAAGCGCGACGATCACGCAGACGCCCTCGCCGCTGCCGAAGCTGAAGCGGCCGGAGGCGCCCGCGAGCAGGAACAGGCCCACGAGCGCGACGAAGAAGGCGAGGACCATCAGCTTGTGCGGGGCCTTGCGGATCAGGGCCGCGTTCGCCAGCGGCGCCAGGATCGTGGCCGCGTTGCAGATGAAGCCCGCGATGGAGGCCGTGGCCGTCTGCATCGCGATGTTGAAGGCGAAGACGAGCGCGAAATGCAGCACGCCCAGGATCAGCGCGTACCGAAGCGTCGCCCGGTTCGCCCGGCGGATTCGCCGCCCGAAGAAGGGGAGCAGGAGCAGGAAGCCTATGCAGAAGCGGAACACGATCAGCGTGGAGGGGCCCATCTCCCCGACCACGACCTTCGTGAACAGGAAGGCGGCTGCGCCCGTCAAGGAGGCGACGAGGATCAGGAGGTTTGCGGTGCGCCGGCTCATCCGGGCAGGGAAAACAGCACGGTTTTCGGGGCGAGGGAGATGTGGACGGGCGTGCTCAGGGTGCGGGGCTCGCCGTCGATGGACAGCGTCATCGGGCTTTCCGGCGCGAAGGTGACGCGTTTTGCGGTGCGCAGCAGCAGCCGGCCTTGCAGCAGGGGGCTATTTATGTGGACGCCGCCATAGTATTTCCCCACGAGCCGGAGGAATTCGCGCCGCGTGATCGGGTTGATCACATAGATGTCGAGCAGGCGGTCGTCCACGCGCGCCATCGGGATGCCGTCGAAGCCGCCGCCGGAGAAGCGGCCGTTCCCGACGCCCGCGAGCAGGATCCGGGCGTCGAAGGGCGCGGACCTGCCGATCGTGATGGAGGCGCGGCTCCGCCGGTAGGCGGCGAGCTCGAACGCGACGCCCGCGGCGTACGCCGCCGTCCCCTTCAGGAAAACCGTTTTTTTCAGATGCTGCGTATGGGCGACGACGTTGGCGTCGAAACCCATGTTGAACATGTTGAGGGCGTAGCGCGTGCCGCCGCCTTCCTCCTCCGGCAGGCCTTCGATCTCGTACGCCATGACGTCGACCGGGCGGGCCTGCCCCGCGAGCTGCGCGGCGATGTCCAGGAAGGGCTTCTTTGCGCCTTTCCCCTTGCCCGTGAAATTGCGGATGAAGTCGTTGCCGCTGCCGGTGGGGACGCACGCGAGCTCTGCCCTGGCGAAGCCGTACATCCCGTTCAGCACCTCGTTCAGCGTGCCGTCGCCGCCGACCGCGTAGAAGCGCACCGTCTGCCCGCGCGGGCATTCCGCGCACGCGCGCCGCACGAAGGAGGACGCCTCGCCCGCGTTCACCGTGCGGTGAATCACATAGTCCGCGCCCGTTTCCTTCGCCGCCGCCTGTATCCGCGGCAGCAGCGCCTCCTGCATCTTCCCGTTCCCCGCCGCCGGGTTCATCACGAAACAGTGCTTCATGCCGCGAGTATACCACAGGTATCAGGGATTCTGGCGGAGATTCTTTTCGGGCTTTGAAATTGTGCTTGACAGGGCGCAAAAGGCGTGCCATAATGAACATAACATATAAAACATATCAAATAAGTATATAAACTCCCGGCCGAGGCTTCCCGGGCTTCGCGCCCCTTCGGCGAAGCCGGACCGTTCAGCGTATTTTGCGCTGACGGGCCCGCACCGGCGACGCCCCCGGGTCGCTTGAGACCCGGGAAGCCCCGGTCGGGAGTTCCACTCTATTATACAAAATAATTTCCCGCAAAAATCAAAAATTCATGGATTGCCTGAAAGAAGTTTCGGGGTTAGTGTAACATATATTATATATATTTAATATATGTTATTGATCTCGGGGACAAAGGAGTGTCAAATGAACAGGATGACGGTAACTGGAAAGCGGGACATCATCTATTCGGACCAGCTGGGGCTTGTCTACAAAATCCGCAACGCGAAGAAAAACGGGGAGCCGAATTTTCTCACCGCGCTGAAGGACGTGACCCTTGGCGTGCACAAAGGCGAGTTCCTGTCGATCGTAGGCCCGTCCGGCTGCGGGAAGTCCACCTTCCTCTACGTCCTCGCGGGGCTCATCAAGAAGACATCGGGGGCCGCGTACATCGACGGCGAGGAGATCACGGGCCCGGCGCTCAACCGGGGGATCATCATGCAGCAGTACGCGCTGTTCCCGTGGCGCACCGTGCAGAAAAACGTGGAGTACGGGCTGGAAGTGAAGAAACTGCCGAAGCAGGAGCGGGCGCGCGTCGCCGACGAGTTCATCGAGCTGGTCGGGCTGTCGGAGTTTTCGAACCGCTACCCGTACGAGCTGTCCGGCGGCATGAAGCAGCGCATCGCGATCGCGCGGGCGCTCGCCTACGACCCGGAGGTCCTCCTCATGGACGAGCCCTTCGCGGCGGTCGACGAGCAGACGCGCGGCTTCCTGCACGCCGAGCTCCTGCGCATCTGGGAGAAGACCAACAAGACCATCCTCTTCGTCACGCACAGCATCGACGAGGCAATCTTCCTCGCCGACCGCGTGGCCATCATGTCGGCGAGCCCGGGGACGATCCGCGAGGTGCTCGACATCGATCTGCCGCGGCCGCGCAGCGAGGAGATGAAATCCTCGCGGGAGTTCGCCCGGTACCGCAGCTTCATCTGGCAGCATCTGCAGGCGCCCACGGACATCACGCGGGAGGTGCTCACGGAGCGCGGGCGGATCCTCGCGGCGGAGCCGAACGAGGTCGCGATATGAGCAAGGCGCTGAACTTGGCCGGTGGCTACCTGAAAAGCATCCTCGGGGTGCTCGTCTTCCTGCTGGCCTGGGAGATCGCGTCCCGCATCGGCCTCATCAACAATACCTTCATCCCGCCGTTCTCAAAGGTCGTCGTCAACCTCGCGGAGTTGATCGCGGACGGGACGCTGTTCCACCATATGGCCATCAGCCTGATGCGCTCGCTCGCGGGCCTCGGCCTCGGCATCGGCGTCGGCGTGCCGCTCGGCCTGGCCATCGGGCAGATCCCCGCCGTCGAGCGCTTCCTCGGCTCGCTGCTGGAGACGCTCCGGCAGACGTCGGTGCTGGCGCTGATCCCGGTCTTCATCCTGCTGCTCGGCCTCGGGGAGACGTCGAAGATCGCGATGATCTTCTGGGGCACGCTGTGGCCGATCCTGCTCAGCACCATCGGCGGCGTGAAAGGCGTCGACCCGACCTACATCACGGCGTCGCGGTCGATGGCCGAGACGCGCGTGGGGGTCTTCCTGAAAGTCATCCTGCCCGCCGCGCTGCCGAGCATCTTCACGGGGGTCCGCCTCGCGGCGACCGGCGCGGTCATGCTGCTCATCGCGGCGGAGATGGTCGGCGCAAGCTCAGGCCTGGGCTTCCTGATCTACGATTATCAAGTCAAATACCAGATCCCGAAGATGTTCGCGGTCATCGCGGTCTTCTCGATCATGGGGCTCGTGCTCAATTTTGGGTTCGTGAACGCAGAGAAAAGGCTGATACGGTGGCGCCCGGAATAGGCCCCGCCGTGGAATAGAAAGGAGAGAAATCAGATGAAAGGGAATCGAATAACAATCGCCAAGCGAAGCCTCGCGTTGCTCCTGATTGCGGCAACGATGATATTTACGTTTGCCGCATGCGGGGACAAAGGGGGTAGCGAGGCCGCCGGGGGGTCTTCGCCGGCGTCGGGCAGCAGCGCCGCACCGTCGGAAGAGCCCGTCGCGGAAGTGGACAAGACGGACGAGGTCCATGCTGGGGACAGCGCGGAGCCGCTCGACTGGGACAAGGTGTTTGCCGAGATCGACACGACGGAGCCGATCAAGATCACGCTCCCGACTTTCCACTCCAGCGGAGGCCCCTGCATCATCGCCGAGGAGTTCGGGTGGTTTGACGACCTGAACCTCGAGATCGAGGAGGTCGGCAACATCCCGGGCGGCAACCAGATCCAGTCCGTCATCACGGGCGACATCGACTTCACGCTCGGCAACCACGCCGACCGCATCATCCAGTGCATCGCGCAGGGCTTCCCCGTCAAGATCGTGCTGGCGCAGTCGGAGTCGACGAAGGACATGCCGCATATGCGCTGGATGGTCCCGGAGGACAGTGACATCGACGGCCCGGAGGACCTCGTGGGCAAGAAGATCGCGATGACCTACATCACGGGCGGATGCCCGGTCACGAACCTGCGCGAGTACCTGCGCCAGGGCGGTGTCACGCTCGACCAGGTCCAGATGGTCCAGATGGACGACAACCTCGACCCGGCGGCGCTGGAGGAAGGGATCGTCGACGTCATCTCCGGGCACGCCCCGACCTCGGGCGCGGTGCGCGAGCAGTACGGCCTCAGGACGCTCTTCACGGACTTCGACACCTACGGCAAGCTCGGCGGCAACAATATGGCGACGTCGGTGGAAATCCTGGAGAACGAGCCCGAAAAGGTGAAGCGGTTTGTGGCTGTTATTGTACGGGCGCAGCAGTGGATCGACGACCATCAGGCGGAAGCCGACGAGATCTACGCGAGGGTGCTCGAGCTCGACCCGGCGCTCATCGAGAGCTTCGACCACCTGTACTACGCCTACGACGGCATCGAGTACGACCAGCGTGTGCAGCTGTGGATCGACGACCTCGTGATCCTTGGTGAAATCAAGGAGGGCCAGATCCAGCCCGAGGAAGTCTACACGAATGAATTCAACCCTTACACTTGGTACGAGGGATGAAGAATAGAAGCAATGGTTTGAAAGACAAAGGAGGAGTATGAAATGAGTTTGCTGAGTCCGGTTGATCAGAAAATCGAAATCCAGGGGCATGGGATCAAGATCTCGCCCGAGTTGAAATACCAGCTGGCGCTGGAGGGGTTCTACCCGGTGGCGCTGACGTGGCTGGGGGACGACATCACGGGGCCGTTCTCCTTCACGGGGTATGGCGACAACTCGCCGTTCGAGCTGCGCAAGGAGGACGGGGGCTACCACGTCTACCGCGACGGCAAGTACTTCGCGGAGGTCTCGTTCTACAAGCGGCCGCGCTTCTGGGACAAGCAGTGGTCCGTCGGCGACCACACGGCGGGGACGTTCTTCGTGGACGAGGGCATGAGCGGCATCATCACGCCGTGCGCGCCGGGCAGCCTCGACGACGTGAGGAACGGCGTCAAGATCGAGGAGAACGACGACGTGCTGGCCGTCACGGGCGGGAAGTTCCCGTTCGTCTCGCTCGCCTGCTACAACGGCCTCGTGCTGTGGCCGTCCTACGGGTGCCTGTACACGAAGCAGGGGAACCCCTGCCGGTTCTGCTGCATCCCCGGCGACTACGACGAGAACCGCAACCTGATCGGGCAGGACGGCTGGCTCGAAGGGCTCGCCGACGCGTTCCGTGATACGGTCGAGGAGATCGGCGCCGAGGCGGAGAAGATCTCGCTGACCGTCGACAGCGGCACGCTGGGCGGGCGCGACAAAGGCGCCTGGGCGTACATCAAGACGCTCACCGCGGCAAAGTCGAAGCTGCCGGGCAAAAAGCTCCCGAACTTCCTCTACGTGCGCGCCGTCATCGAGCCGCCGTACGACGAGGAGTCTCTGTTCCAGCTGCGCGACGCGGGCTTCAACGAGCTCCAGAGCGACATCGACATCTATGACGACGACGAGCGCGCGGACATCATGCCCAACGCCAAGGGCAAGCGCCCGATCGCGGACTACATCAAGGTCCTCACCAGGGCAAAGGAAATCTTCCCCGGTGAGATCGCGACGCAGCTCGTGGCGGGCAGCCAGTCCGACGAGAATCTCCTCAAGGGCGTCGAGCGCTTTGCGTCTGTCGGCATCCCGACGCTCGTGACGCCGTTCCTGCCGTTCGGCCAGGGCCTCAACCTCGTCCGCGAGGGCAAGGCCAGCGTCCCGACGCCGGACCGGATGCGGGGCATCTACGAAAAGGCGGCGAACATCCTCGTGAAATACGGCCTTGACTCCCCGAAATTCCGCGGCGGCGTCAGCTCGCTCGCCGAGACAATGGGCCGCCGCCTGAAGCGCGCGGACGTCCTGACCAACTTCGACCCGACGCCGGTGGAG
>JAISTX010000007.1 GCA_031272365.1 Eubacteriales Family XIII. Incertae Sedis bacterium | reverse complement strand
TCCTCCAGGACCTGCATGGCCGACGCTTCGTTCCATACTTGTTCTTTTCCCATTGTCCCTCTCCTATCGTTCGGGCGAACGCAGTTCGCCCCTACGTTTCTCTCCTTGCGGGCGGATTGCCATCCGCCCCTACGTGTCCATCCTGCGGGCGGGTTGATGTCCGCCCATATGTACCCCATCTTGCGGGCGAACACAGTTCGCCCCTACATTTCTCCCTGCGGGCGGATTGCCATCCGCCCCTACGTGTCCATCCTTTGGGCGGATTGCCATCCGCCCCTACGTATCTCTCCTTGCGGGCGAACACAGTTCGCCCCTACGTTTTTTAGGTCACGGCGGAGAGATCTTCTGCCAGGCGGCGCGCCAGGCGGGCCGCTTCTTCCGCGAGCGTGCCGGACTCCCCGAGGGAGGACGCCAAGAGGCGCGTCGCGGCCTGGAACTGCGGCTGCGCCTTCGGCATCGTGTACGACGACTCGCACAGAGCCTCCAGCTCCTCGATGGCGCTCTTGAGCCCCTTGCTTGCGCTGGTGTCCGTCAAGGCGATCCGCCGCGTGATCTCGCTATAGGTGGCGTTGTCCAAGACGACGTTCGTCTGGCTCCCGACGCCCGTGGCGTGGCCACCGCCCCCGCCGCCGCCAGCGAAGGGGTTTTCCCTGTTAACCGGCGTGGGGAATCCCGGCGTCGGCACGGGGCCGCCGCCCACCCCGGCGAGCGGATCCTCCGAATGCCGCACCGCCGCCGCGCGCAACGCGTCCGTCACATCTAGCAGGAACCCGTCGGCTGCTTTCCCTGAAAATCCGTACGGCATATCAGTGCACCCCCTTTCCGAGCCCGCCGGCAGCCCCGCCGGACAATGCCCCGGCACCGGCCCCCGAGCCAGGCACGAAGATCGACTCGTTCAGCCGATCCAACGCCTCCATCTGCATCGCCGAGCTCTCGAGCGCCGCGATCAGCTTCGCCAGCGTCTGGGCCGCCATGCGCGACTTCCGCCGGTTGGCCTCGATCGTCTCCATGAGGGCGGCCGCCGAAGCGCCGTCCACCCCGTCGAGCAGCGGCACGATCTGCGCGTACTCCGCATCCATGCGCGCGAGCTCGCTCGCAATCCGCACACGCAAAGCAACGCCCTTGGCGTGAATTTCAGCTAAGTTGACAAGTAATTTTCCCGACATCCTCCATCGCCTCCTCTCCTACACATACAGGAATCTCCCATTCCACAAGGCAGCTATATTATTTCACAAGAAAATAAAGATTGCAAGAAAAAATCCTTAGAATCCCCTTAAATTTTCGCAGCCCGCGCGCCGCTCAGATCACGTAGTACCAGGCGTCGTCCTGCTCCAGCTCGATGACGCGCGCCTTCTCGCGCCCGCTCGCGCTGTACTGCAGCTCCGGGTTCTTCACGCTGACGCGCGTGCGCTCGGGTACGCTCTTCGTGATGAAGGCGTTCGACCCGATGACGACGCCCTCCCCGACCACGGTCGTGCCGCCGAGGATCGACGCCCCGGAGTAGATCGTCACGTGGTCCTCGATGGTCGGGTGGCGCTTGACGCCGCGCTGCAGCTGGCCGCCCCGCGTCGAGAGCGCGCCGAGCGAGACGCCCTGGTAGATCTTCACGAAATTGCCGATCACCGTCGTCTCCCCGATGACGACGCCCGTGCCGTGGTCGAGGAAGAAATGGTGGCCGATCGTCGCGCCCGGGTGGATGTCGATGCCCGTCAGGCTGTGCGCGTGCTCCGTCATCATGCGCGGGATCAGCGGCACGTCGAGCTGGTAT
Source organism: Eubacteriales Family XIII. Incertae Sedis bacterium (assembly GCA_031272365.1). Classification (GTDB taxonomy): domain Bacteria; phylum Bacillota; class Clostridia; order Peptostreptococcales; family Anaerovoracaceae; genus WRFF01. Next base: position 32,657 of record JAISTX010000007.1, on the reverse strand, counting down.
AGCTCGTGCGCGAGCCGGAAGACCGTGATCGCGAAGATGCCCGGGTAGGAGAGCACGACCTCGTCCTTGCTGAACGCCGCCGGGTCCCCCTCGAACGAGGCCGAGACGTCGGTGGCGAGGATGGCGCGCAGCGCCGGGATGCGGGCGAGGAACTCCACCGCGAGCTGCTCCGCCCGCTCCTCGATGCGCGCCGCCTTGGGGCTCTCCTGCAAGGCCCCGCCGCTGCCGCTGGCCGCCTTGAGCGCCTTGCCGATCTGCTTGCGCAGCTCGTACAGCAGCCGCTCGACGACCTCGCCCGCGTAGTACTCGACCGAGTCTGGTTTCAGCTTGCGCTTGTCGTAGAAGCCCGCGAAGATCAAATTCCTCAGGTCGTCGAGGATCGCCTGCACCTGCGCCGGGTCGATCGGGTCCATGTCGCCCATCCAGATGATGTCCGGCTCTTCTTCATAACTGTTCACGATGGCGTCGACGAGGCCGCGTATCGCGGATTCCGAATATTTTCCCATAATCATTCATCTCCTATCCCGCCAACCTGTGCAGGACCTGCGCCAGCTGCTCGATCTCTTCCGGCGTATTGTAGAACGCGAGCGACGGACGCACCGTCCCCTCGAGCCCGAACCGCCGCAGGATCGGCTGGGCGCAGTGGTGCCCCGCGCGCACCGCGATGCCCTCCCGGCTGAGCGCCTGCCCGATTTCCTCCACCGAATGCCCGTCCAGCACGAAGGACAGCACGCTCGCCTTGTGGTGCGCCGTGCCGACGAGGTGCAGCCCCGGCACCTTCGTGAGCTCTGCGGTCCCGTAGCGCAGCAGTTCCTGCTCCCAGGCCGCGATGTGGGCGATGCCGATCTGCTCCAGGAAGTCGATCGCCGCGCCGAGCCCGACCGCGTCCGCGATGTTGCCCGTGCCCGCCTCGAATTTCTGCGGCGGGTCCTGGTACACCGTGCGCTCGAACGTCACATCCTTGATCATGTTCCCGCCGGTCTGGTACGGCACCGCTGCCTCGAGGTGCTCCCGCTTCCCGTAGACCGCGCCGATCCCCGTCGGGGCGTAGAGCTTGTGCCCGGAGAAGACGAAGAAGTCCGCGTCCAACGCCGTCACGTTGACCGGCGTGTGCGGGATCGACTGGGCGCCGTCCACCAGCGTCGGCACGCCGAAGGCGTGGGCGATTGCGATCAGTTCCTCCACCGGCACGACCGTGCCGAGCGCGTTGGACACCTGCGTGAACGAGGCAAACTTTGTCCGCGGGGAAAACAGGCGGCGGTACTCGTCCACGAGGATCTGCCCCGTGTCGTCCACAGGCGCCACGCGCAGGACCGCGCCCGTCTCCTGCGTGAGGACCTGCCAGGGCACGATGTTGGCGTGGTGCTCGAGGATCGTCAGGACGATCTCGTCGCCGGGCGACAAGAGCGGCTTCACGAAGGACTGCGCGACGAGGTTGATGCCCTCGGTCGTGCCGCGCACAAAGACGATGTTGTCCGCCGAAGGCGCGCCGATGAAGGCCGCGACCTTCCCCCGCGCCTCCTCGTAGGCGTCCGTCGCGCGCGCGGCGAGCGTGTGCGCGCCCCGGTGCACGTTGGAGTTTTCGTGCTCGTAGTATTCCTGCAGACGCTCGATGACGGCCCGGGGCTTCTGCGTCGTCGCCGCGTTGTCGAGCCAAACGAGCGGCTTGCCGCCTTCGACGCGCTCCGACAGGATCGGAAACTCCGCCCGCAACTGCGAAAGCGGCCACCCCCCCGCCGCACCCGTTGGGGCAGATGGCAATCCCCCCGCCGCGTCCGTTGGGGCGGATGGCAATCCGCCCGATGGCAACCCGCCCGCCGGCAACCCGACCGCCTCCAACGTCGGCACCTCAAACGGCAAGGCATGCTCCGCGTCCCACGCGCCAATCACATTATTATTTGTAATCGTAGTCATAGTACTCACCTACCTCGACGTCTTCGAGCACCGCGAGCGCGTCGTCCGCGAGCACCGCCGCCGAGCAGTAGACCGACAGCAGGTAGGACGCCACGCCGGAGTCGTCGATGCCGCGCAGCCGCACCGAGAGGCCGCGCGACTGCTCGCCGGGGACGCCCTTCTGGAACAGGCCGATGACGCCGCGCTTCGCCTCGCCCGTGCGCACGAGCAGGATGTTGGTCTTGCCGCCCTTGCCCTTCGGGTTTTTCAGGCCGTCCACGAAGAGCTTGTCCGTCGGGATGAGCGGGATGCCGCGCCAGGTGATGAAGGTGCCTCCGGCGATGGACGTCGTCACGGGCGGGACGCCGCGCCGCGTCGCCTCGCGCTCGAACGCCGCGATGGCACGCGGGTGCGCGAAGAAATAAGAGGGCTCCTTCCACACCTTCGTGATGAGCTCGTCCAGGTCGTCGGGCGTCGGCCGCCCGGCCCGCGTCTTGACCTTCTGGCCCTCGGCGACGTTCTTCAACAGGCCGTAGTCGTCGTTGTTGATGATCTGGCTCTCCTGCCGCTCGCGCAGGCTCTCCGCCGCGAGCGCGATCTGCTCCGCCGTCTGGTCGTACGGCGAGGAGTAGACGTCCTGCACGCGCGTGTCTACGTTCAGGATCGTCTGGATCGCGTTCAGGCGGTACTCGCGCGGCTCCGTCTGGTACGGCACGAAGCCCTGCGGGATCTCCACGCTCTTCGGGTCCTGGCTGCACAGCGCGTCGAGCGGCGCGTCGCCCTCGACGACGCGGTTGACGCGGTAGATGCCCGCGTCGAGCCCCTTGAACTCGAGCAGGCGCGCGACCCATTTCGGCGTCAGTGCGCCGTACACCGGCTTCGTCTTCGTGACGTCCGCCAGCTGGTAGGCTTGCTCAAACGTGAGCGCGTTCAAAATGTTTTTCTCCGCCATGATTGTACCCTCCTGTACCCTTTCAGTGCTTTGCTTCGCCGCGCTGCCATCAGTACTGCGGCAGCGACGGGTCGACGTCCCGCGCCCACGCGTTCACGCCATCCCTGAGATTCAACAACTTCCCTTTGTAGCCGGCCTCCCGCAAAGCCCGGATTGCAAACTTGCTGCGCTGCCCGATCTTGCAGAGGAAGACCGCGTCCGCTTGCTCGTCAAACTCGCCGACCCGGCGCGCCATCTGCCCGAGCGGGATGTACTTCGCGCCCGGGAAGGGGGCGAAGGCCTGCTCGTGCGGCTCGCGGATGTCGATGAGCTGGATGCGGTCCCCCGCGTCGAGGCGCTCCTTCAGCGACGTCGCGCAGATGTCCTCGATCGGCTCCTCGCCGTCGCCCTGCGTGAGCCCGCAGAAATCCTCGTAGTCGATGAGCTCGTGGATGCTCGGGCGCTTGCCGCAGATGGGGCACGCTTCGTCCTTCGAGATCTTCAGCTCCCGGTAGCGCATCTCCCACGCGTCGAACAGCAACAGCCGCCCGATGAGGGAGTCCCCGCCGCCCACGATGAGCTTGATGGTCTCCGCCGCCTGGATCGTGCCGACAATCCCCGGCAGCACGCCGAGCACGCCGCCTTCTGCGCACGAGGGGACGAGTCCCGGCGGCGGCGGCGACGGGTAGAGGCAGCGGTAGCACGGCCCCTCCTTCGCGTAGAACACGCTCGCCTGGCCCTCGAACTGGAAGATCGAGCCGTAGACGTTCGGCTTGCCGAGCAGCACGCAGGCGTCGTTCACGAGGTAGCGCGTCGGGTAGTTGTCCGTTCCGTCCGCCACCACATCGTAGTCCTCTATGATGGACAGCGCATTGGCGCTCGTGAGGCGCGTGTTGTACGTGACCACGTCCACGGCGGGGTTGATCGACCGGATGCGGTCCTGCGCCGACGCGACCTTTGGACGGTCCACGTCCCGCACGCCGTGGATGATCTGGCGCTGGAGGTTGGACGCCTCCACGAAATCGAAGTCCACGATGCCGAGCGTCCCCACGCCCGCGGCCGCGAGGTAGAGCGCGAGCGGCGCGCCGAGGCCGCCCGTGCCGACGATGAGGACCTTGGCGGCCTTGAGCCGCTCCTGGCCTTTCGGCCCGACCTGCGGGAGCAGGATGTGCCGGCTGTATTTGACGATGTCCTCGTTCGAGAGGCCGGCCAGCCGGTCGTCGGGGATGATCGATGGGAGGACGCTCATACGGCCCCCCCGCCCCCGGCGATCGCCGGCACGAGCGTCACGACGCTGTCCTCTTTCGCGGGCGCGGCCAGCCCTCCGAAGTCGCGGATGTTGTCCTCCCCGATGAAGACGTTCACGTAGGCGCGCAGCTTCCCGTCGCCGTCGTACAGGTGCTGCTTGAGGTCCGGGTAGCCGGACGCGAGGCTTTCCAGCACCTCGCCGACCGTGCCCCCGGCCACCTCCACTTCCTTCTGCCCGTCCACGAACGCCCGCAGCGCGGTCGGCAGGATCACTTTTGCCATAGCCTCTCCTTTCTGGTCACGGGGTGACCTCGATCTCTTCCGGCTCGAAGGCGCCGCGGTTCCCCGCGAGCCGCCAAGCCGTCACTTCCCCGGCGGCGCCTTTGTCCACCGCGACAATGATGTACGTATACCAGGGGAAGGCCTGCTCTAGGTCCGTCCCCGAAGGGGCCGCCGGGTGGTCGGGGTGGGAATGGTAGATGCCCACCACGTCCAGGCCCTGCGCCTCCGCCTCCCGTTCGGCCGCGAGGAAGTCCGCCGGGCCGATGGCGAAGCGCCGCCGCGCGGGGTCGCCCTCGCGCTCGTTCTTCACCGCGATCATCTCCGTGGCCGCGCGCGGCGAAGCACCGCCGTCCGGCCCGAGCAGAAACCCGCAGCATTCATAGGGGTACGCCGCCTCCGCCTCGGCCTTGACTGCGGCGACGACCGCATCGGGCACCAGCACGCGCCAGCCCACCTTCAAATCCTCCAGTCGAAGACGCCTTCCGTCTCCGGCGGGTTCCAGAAATGGTCCGACAGGTATCGGGACCCGCTGTCGCAGAGCACCGTCACAATGACGGACCCCGGCGGCGCATCCTCGGCGACCGCCAGCGCCGCCGCCACGTTTGCCCCGGACGACACGCCAACGAACAGCCCCTCCCGGGCCGCGAGCCCCCGCGTCACCTCATAGGCGCGCTCGGTCGAAATCTCGATGGTCTCGTCGACGAGCGACGCGAAGAAGATCCCCGGCTTGATCGTCGAGGCGAAATGCTTCGTCCCCTCGATCCCGTGGAAGGGGGAGTCCGGCTGCACCAGCGCCGCGCGCACGGAGGGCTTCTCCTCCTTCAGCCGCTGCGCCGTCCCCGAGAACGTCCCCGACGTGCCCGCGACCGAGACAAAATGCGTCACCGCCCCGCCCGTCTGCGCGAGGATCTCCCGGCCCGTCCCCTCATAGTGCGCCTGCGAATTGGCCGGGTTGTTGTACTGGTCGGGGTAGTACCACCGGTCCGGGTCCGCGGCCACCGCCTCCCGCACTGCGAGGAAGGCCCCGTCCGACCCGGAGAGCGGGTCCGTCTCCACGATCTGGGCGCCGAAATACCCGATGAGCTTCTTGCGTTCGATGCCCGTGTTCGCGGGCATGTAAAGCACGACCGGGTAGCCGAGCGAAGCCCCTACCATCGCGTAGGAGATCCCCGTGTTCCCGCTCGTCGCGTCGATGATGGACTGCCCCGGCCGGAGCAGCCCGTGCTCGATGCCCGCCCGGAGCATCGCCCCCACCGCGCGGTCCTTCACGGAGCCGCTCGGGTTCAAAAATTCCGCCTTGCACAAAATCCGCACATCCTTGCCGCCCCGGGGGAGGTTGCGCAATTCGATGAGCGGCGTATTCCCAATCGCGTCTTCGACATGCATGTACAACGAATCAAACCTCCCTGGCGCCCGCGCCCCATCCGAAATATATATTTCATATATGTATAGTATGTTTATTATAACAAAAAAATACCCGCTGTCAAGCGAAATTTTTCCGATTGGAAGAAATGCGTGGACGGGGAGGTTTCGCCGTCAGGCCGTGTCGCGGATGACGAGGTCGCCCGGCAGGATGATGCGCCGGTGCCCCGTCTCCGGGTGGGCGATCTGCTCGAACAGCAGGTTCGCCGCCGTGCGTCCGACGTCGAACTGGTTTTGCGAGATCGTCGACAGCTTCGGCGTGAGCCATTTGCACAGCGGGATGTCGTCGAAGCCCATCACGCAGACCTGCTCGGGGATCTTGACCTTCGCGTCGCGCAGGTAGTTGAGCGCCCCGATCGCGAGCATGTCCGTCGCCGTCATGATGGCGCGCGGCGGCTCGGGCAGCCGCATGAGCTCGCGCGTGTGCTCGAAGCCGCTCGTGATGTGCGACTCAAACTCCGCCTCGCGCACGAGCTTCGCGTCGTAGCGGATGCCGTTGGCCTTCAGTGCCGCCCTGTAGCCCTCGAAGCGCTCCGTCGTCGCCGCGTCCCGCTGCTGGTAGCGGATGTAGCCGATGCGGCGGCGGCCCCTGTCGATCAGGTACTGCGCCGCCTTCTTCGTCAGGCTCTTGCCGTCGACGCGCACGAGCGACAGCGCCTCGTCGTCGGCGAGGATGTTGTCCATGACGACGACGGGGATCTTGCGGTTGATCTGCATGAGGTAGCGGATGTTCTTGTCGACCCGGTTGTACGAAAAGAAGAGGATGCCGTCGACCTGGCGCCGGACCATCTCGCGCAGGTATTCCATCTGGCGCTCCGCGTGGATGCCCGTCGAGCAGACGGTCATGATGTAGCCGTTCGCCTCGACGGTCACCTCGATCCCGTGCAGGATCTCGAAATAGCCGTAGTTGAACTGCTCGGGGAGCAGCACGGCGATCGTGCGCGTCCGGCCCGTGCGCATGCCCTGCGCCGGCCCGCTCGGGATGTAGTCGAGCTCCTTCATGGCGCGGTTCACCTTCTCCAGGGTCGCCGGCCGCACGTTCTGCTTGCCGGACAGGATCTTGGAGACCGTCGTCTTGGAGACGCCCGCCCGCTTCGCGACGTCGACGATCGTGCTCATCGCCCCGGTTCAGCCCGTCAGTCCGGGAGGAGCGCGCCGCCGCCGCGCTGCTGGTTCAGGTCGAAGATCTTCTCCGGCATGGCCGGGTCCTTTGAGAACCACGGGCAGACCGTGATGTCCCATTGCTTGCAGACGTCCGTGGCGCGCAGCCGCGCGTCCGCCACCTCGTTGGGCAGGTCGTCCGGCAGCTCCAGATAGATGATGCTCTGGTCCTTGTAATACCAGATCACCTCATTGAGGTAGCCGGCCTCGTGGATCGCGTCCAGCATCCCCGGCCACGGCGCCTTGTGGATCGCGATGTACTCCTCGCGGCACTCGGGCTTCACCTCGATCACGCACAGGTATTTTTTCATCTCTCGCACCCCTTTCGGTCATAGGCCCTCCCAGCCCGCGTCACGCCCGCCGGGAGAGGACCTCCTTCTCGTACCGGGCCAGCTCCCGGTACCAGTCGCGCTCCAGCGGGACGCCCGCGCGCGCGCAGGCCGCGTCCCAGACGTCGCCGGCCGGCATCGTCTTCAGCGCCTCCTGCGCCGCGAACAGCTCGGTGAAGCGCCCCTCGTCCTGGAGCGCCGCAAACTTCTCGTGCGGCGTCAGCAGCGCCTCGAGGAGCGCCTTCTGGAGGTTGCGCATGCCCATCACCCACGCGGCCACGCGGTTGATGCTCGCGTCGAAGAAGTCCGTGCCGATGAGCACCCGGCCCGGGCCCGCGCGGACGATCTCGCCGGCGATGTCGCGGACTTCGTCGTTCAGCCGGATGACGTGGTCGCTGTCCCAGCGGACCGACCGCGTCACATGCAGCGCGACCCGGTCGAAGAACAGCAGCACGGACGGGATCTTGTCCGCCACGTTCTCCGTGGGGTGGTAGTGGCCGTTGTCGAAGAGCGGCGTGATCCCGCGGGAGGCGGCGTAGCCCAGGGCGAACTCGCCCGAGCCCGCCGTGTACGACTCGACGCCGATGCCGAAGACCTTGGACTCGATCGCCACGAAGACCCGCCCCTTGTCGTGCGGCTCCGCCAGCGCGCGGTCCATCGAGTCGGCGTAGCGCGCCCGCGGCCCCGTCCGGTCCGCCGGCACGTCCTTGAGGCCGTCGGGGATCCACACGTCGAAGAGGCTGTGCGTCCCCAGCGCGTCCGCGAAATGCTGCGCGATGCGGATGCAGGCCTTCGTATGGTCCACCCAGAAATCCCGCACCGCCGGGTCCGGGTTCGTCAGCGTCGCGAGCGTCGCGCCGTCCGCCTTCGGGTGCGAGAAATACGTGCCGTTGAAATCGAGCCCGAGCCCGCGCGCCTTCGCGAAGTCGACCCACGCGGCGAAATGCCCCGGCTCGATCCGGTCGCGGTCCGCGCGCCCGCCCGCGCCGAAGATCGCGTAGTTTGCATGCAGGTTGAGGCGGTGCGTCCCCGGCACCATCGAGAGCGCCTCGTCGATGTCCGCCATGAGCTCGTCCGGCGTCCGCGCCTTGCCGGGGTAGTTGCCGGTCGCCTGGATGCCGCCTGTGAGCGGCCCGTCGTGGTCGAAGCCCGTGACGTCGTCGCCCTGCCAGCAATGCATCGAGATCGGGTAGTCCGCGAGCGCCGCGAGCGCCCGCTCCGCATCCACCCCGGCCTCCGCGTAGACCGCCTTTGCTTCTTCAAATCTTTTTTCAATCCTATCCGCCATATTCGCTGTTTCCTTTACCTTCCTTTACCTTCCGCCGCGCCGCGCCGCGCGTTCACGCGTCGTACACGCCGTGCTCCAATATCGTATCGACCATCGCCGCGTAGTTTTCCAGCGGGATGTCGTTCATGATGCTGTGGTTCGTGCTGCAGATGAAGCGCCCGCCCGGCATCATCTTCTCGAGATGGCCGCGCACGGCCGCGCGCACCTCGTCCGGCGTGCCGAAGGCCAAGGGCCCGGCGATGTCCACGTTGCCGCTGATCGTGATGTCGTTGCCGTAGCGCGCCTTGATGTCATAGATGTCCATCGAGTACGGCTCGATCGGGTTGATCGCGTCGAAGCCCAGCTCCATGACCGCGTCGTCGAAGATGTCCGCGATGTTGCCACAGCTGTGGAACATGATCGGGATGCCGCCCTGCCGCGCCAGCTTCACGAGCTTCCGGTACCGGGGCAGCCACAGGTCGAGGAACATGTCCTTGCGCATGAACAGCCCGCTCTTGTACGCGACGTCGTCCCCGAGGAAGAGGAACGACAGCCCGCCGTCCAGCGCCACCTCCACGACCTTCATGTAGTACTCGAGCGAGAGGTCGAGGATGTGCTCGATGAACTCCGGGTCCGTGTACGTGCGCTCGAAGAAATCCCCGAAGCCCACGAGGAACTGGTAGCAGGACTGGAAGATCGCGCCCGTGAGCAGGAAGGTCCCCGCCCCGCTCCCGCGCCGCGCGATCGCCTCGTTGTAGATCTGGAAATACTTCCGGCGCGGCTCGAAATCGAGCTCGGCGTTCGGCAGGACGATCCGCTCCAGGTCGTCGAAGCCCTTGATGCGCCCGTCGTCGACGATGTGCAGCTCGCCCTTCTCGTCCTTGTATTTGAACGGCGTCCACAGCGCCTCGAAGCCGATCACGTCCATCCCGTTCCATTCGATGATATCCAAATAATCGTCCGGGTCCATCGGCGGCGTGACGAACGTCTTGTCGCTCGACCCGCGCGAAGCCGCCAGCGTCGACCCCGCGTCGCGGCCCAGCAGCTTCTCGACGACCACCTCCTCGATCGCCACCTCGAAATGCGGGACGCGGTCCGTCCGCTCCCCGCGCAGGGCGGCCACCGTGCGCTCCTTGTCCGGCTTGCGCAGCGCCTCCTTATCCTTCGCCATCTTCCACTCCTTTCCGTGCACTCCGAAAAAACACCCAGGCATAGACCTCCGGGCTGCGCGTCGCCGCGAAAAGCCACGCGATCGCCACAGGCAGGAGCGCCGCGTGCGCGATCTGGAACAGCCCGCTGTACAGCGCTTTCGCCTGCGAGAAATCCGCGGACGTCGCCAGGTAGTAAACCACATAACACGCCATGAAGGCCGAGAACAAAAGCCCGACCCACGCAATCACATGCACGGCGCGCAGCGCGCCCGCGCCCTTCCCCCACTGCGAGAGCAGCGCGACGAGCAGGACGCAGAGGATCATGCTCGGCAGGTAGTCCGACAGCCAGGTGAAGCCCTGGAGGAAGGTCATCGACCGCAGGTTGAACAGGTTCGCGATGAACATCGTGGCGTAGTTGAACGAGAAGAGCAGCGCCGCCCACAGGAAATACTGCATGAGCGCCGGCCGACGCGCCCCCGCAAAAAACGAGAACAGGACGACGCAGGCCACGAGCGCAAGCGGCAGCCCCCCGTAATAATAAAAATTGTACGCCACTTGGTCTACCGTGAGCTGCGGCGCGACCGTCGCCGCTTTCACGAAGACGCCGAAGACGGCGCAGGCCCAGGCGAAGAGCGCCAGGTAGAGCAGGCCAAGCAGCCCCGTAAGCCTCGCAGCCCGCCTATCCATGCAGCGGATGCCCCAGCAGCCCCGCCAGGACGGGGAAGATCTTCGAGGCGAGCAGCGTGTGCCCGTCCCCATTCAGGTGGAGCCCGTCGTCGAGCGTGATGCCCGCCGGGTCGCAGGCGCCGTAGGCCTCCCGCATGTCGACGAGGATCCCGCCGTGGGCAGAGCAGGCGTCCGCGATCGCCCCGTCGTACGCGCGCCGCCCCTCCTCCTCGTAGAGGATGTTCCAGCCCTCGAGCGCCTCGCGCATCTTGCCCATGTCGAACGGCGGCAGCGTGCAGACGATCGTCCGGCAACCCAGCCCGGCCAGCCTCGCGAGGATGTAATGCATATTGCGCGCGTACTCCTCGATCCCGCCGTGGTAGTAGTGGTACTCGTCGTCCGTGATGCGCATGTCGTTCGTCCCGATCATGAGCACCGCGATGTCGGGGCAGAAGTCCGCGACGCCCGGGTAGAAATTTGTGAAGATGTCCGACGCCTTGAACCCGGAGATGGAGAAGTCGTGGAAACTCAGGCCCGGGATGCCCGCGAGGAGCGCCCGCACGATGTGCTGGTGGCTCTCGCGGTCGCTCGTGATGGAGTCGCCGAGCCAGGCGATCCGCAGGGGTTTTTCGATGCGCGGCGCAAAGGCATCGTGCTCGCGCTCGAACGCGGCCAGCACCTCCGCCGCGCGCGCGCGGTTCGCCGCCTCAAAGCCCGCCACCGCCTCCGCGTACTCCGCGTCCGAGAGCCCGTAGATCAGGGCGTTCAGCTTCGCGTCGTCGTCGGCCAGGCCGATGTCCGTGTAGGCCTTCACGAGGTTGAACTTCAGGTTGAATACGCTTTCAAACATCGCCATCGCCTACGCCCCCGCCCCGGTGATCCGGCGCGTCATCTCCACCCAGCGCGGAATCCTGGAAAGGTCGCCCTGCACGTCGTAGACGTCGCGCACGATGAACTCCACCGGCTGGTCCTTCGTGCAGCGCCAGGTGCGCTCGATCTCGGCGCGCGCGCCGTCCCAGTCCGGCAGCCCGCCGCTGATATAGGTCGGCTTCGGCTTGCGGCAGTAGACGTAGTCCTTGCCGAGCGCCTCGGCAGCCTTTTCAAAATTGTTCCATCCCGACACGGAGACCGTCCGCAGCTTCGGGATCGCCTTTTTGATGTATTCGATCCGGTCGTCGATCGGCTCGCAGCACCCGTAGGTGACGAGGCCGAAGCGGTTCGCGTACGCCGCGAGGTACGGCAGGAACAAGTCGCCGAACATCTGCGGCGAGAACACGTTGGTCTCCTGCGATTCGCACCACGTCCAGCAGTCCGAGATCCGCGCCGGCGCGCCGGTAGCCTCGGGCAGGCCCGACACGTAGCCGTAGCCGGAAGGCCCCGCAAACTGGTTGTCCGTGTTGCCCGCGAGCAGCCCCTCCCGCTCCATCCACTCGATGAAGCGGATGTTGTCGTCGAGCAGGTAGTCGAGGAGGCGCCGGAACGCGTCCTCGTGGTCGTACGACCAGAAAGACATGCTCTCGTAGCCCATCATCTTGAAGACGTCCATCGTGATCAGGGGCGCGTTGTTGCCGGCAAACGGGTTGAAGCCCATGTCGGGGAAGAATTTGTCGATGTTGCCGACCCGCACCGGCAGGATGTCGCCGAAGATGTCCTCCAGCGTGTCCTTGAAGCCAAGCGTCCGCTCGCGGTCGACCGAGAACGACCGCGGCTGCAGCTTGTCCAGATCCTGTGGATCCTTGATCGGGAAATTGGACATATACGCCATCGAGTCGTCCGCGTGGTGCTCGACGATCGTGACGCCGTAGCCCGTCTTGTGCACGCGCCACGCGAGCTGGAAATACGGCTCGAAGACGATGTCGTCGCCCACCGTGTCGTAGTGCTTCAGCGACTCGGCGAAAAAATGCTCGACGTTGCGCAGGTACGGGTTTTCGCAGGCGAGCGCGCCCTCTTCCAGAAAGCCCGCCACGGTGAGCGTCTCGAACAGGATCATCGGCCGCTCCGGCTTCAGGTCCCGCAGCGCCCGCCACTGCCGCTTGCGCGCCTGCATCTCCTCGCCCGCCGCGACCCCCGCATAGCGCTGCGCGAGCGCGCGCAGCCGCTCCCGCTCCGCCGCGGTCGGCACGATGTCCTCCCGCCCGGCCCTCTCGGCGCCGAGCTGGTTGGACATGACTTGGTATTGTTCCGCCATCGTTTTTCTCCGGTCCTTATTCCCGCATGACTGCGTCACTGCGTCACTGCGTCACTGCTTCTTGAGCTGCCCGCTGCGGATGACGTCCAGCAGCACCGCCAGCACGAGCACCGCGCCCATCACGATCATCTGCTTCTGGGACGCCACCTGGTTGAGGTCGAGCCCGTTCGTGATGACTGTGAGGATCAGGCAGCCGAGGATCGTGCCGATCATGTTGCCCTTGCCGCCCGCGAGCGAGAGCCCGCCGAGCACGACCGCCGCGATCGTGTTCATCTCGTTGCCCGCGCCCGCCTGCGGCAGCGCCGCGCCGACCTGGCACGCGGAGAGGAACCCGGCGTAGCCGGCCGTCACGCCGCTGATCAGGTAGGCGATGAATTTTTCGCGGTTCGCCTGGATGCCGGACAGGAAGCTCGCCGTCTCGTTGCCGCCGATCATGTAGATCTTCCGCCCGTACACCGTGTACTTCATGAGCCAGTAGATGAACAGGAAGATCGCGATCGCGATGATCGCCGAGATCGGGATTCCCGGGAAGATCTGGCTGCCGTCCGCGTCATTGAGCGGCATGAGGCGCCCGCGCCCCATATTGATCAGGACGCGGTCCTTGATGATCTGCGTCTTTTCGTTGACCGCCCACGCGCAGCCGCGGAAGATCATCATCGTGCCCAGCGTCGCGATCAAAGGGTTGATCTTGAGGATCGCGATGAGCACCGCGTTGACCCCGCCGAGCCCGAGCCCCATCCCGATGACGATGAGCAGGTTGACCCCGAGCGGGTACTCGTGGGTGTACGTCAGCGTCGCCACCGAAATCGCCGTGAAGGCGCCGACGGAGTTTTGCGAGATGTCGAGGCCCGCCGTCAGCATGACCGGCGTCGTCCCCGACGCGCGGATGATCAGGATCGCCCCCATCAAAAGGAGCGTCATCCAGTTTTCGGCCGTCCAGAAATACTTGCTCGTGAACCCCATCACCACGCAGATCGCGATGAGCGCGATCAGAAGGCTCAGGTTGTTGCCGGCGGCAAGGGCTTTCTCCTTCAGGCTGCGGCCCTCGTTCCGCTGCAGCTCGACCGCTTCTTTGTCGTTCAATGTCACCATCATTGTTTGTCCGCTCCTACTGCTACATGCAATATATCCTTCTGCGTGAAATCCTTGCGCAGGAATTCCCCTTTCACGTACCCGTCCTTGAAGACGACGATCCGGTCGCAGATGCCGATCGACTCCGGCAGCTCCGAGCTGATCATCACCACCGCGATCCCCCGCTTGCAGAGATCCTCCATGATCTTGTAGATCTCCACCTTCGCCCCGACGTCAATGCCCCGGGTCGGTTCGTTGAGGATCAGCACCTTCGGGCTCGTGAGCAGCCATTTCGCAATAACGATTTTTTGCTGGTTGCCGCCGGACAGCGACTCGGTCGCGACATACGGCGACGGCGTTTTGATGTTGAGGTTCCCGATCCATTCCTCCACCAGGCCCGCTTCCCGCTTGAAGTCCATGACCGGCCCTTTGACGAGCTCGTCGATCATCGTCACGCTGATGTTGGCCGCGACCGTCTGCATCAGGACGAGCCCCTCTTTTTTCCGGTCCGCGGACACGTAGGCGACCCCCATATCCTTCGCCTTGATCGGGTTGGCAAAGGAGACCTCCTGCCCTTCGAGCCGGACCGTCCCCTCCTCCAGCTCGAGCTTGCCGATCATCCCCTCGATGGCTTCCGTCCGCCCCGAGCCCAAAAGCCCGAAGAGCCCCAGTATCTCGCCCCGGCGCACGTTGAAGCTGATGTCCCGTGCGATCTGGCAGGCGAGGTGCTCCGCCTCAAGGACGACCCCGCCGATTTCGGCCTCCTCCTTCGGGTACATGTCCTCGATCTCGCGGCCGACCATGAGCTCCACGAGCTGCTCCGTCACGACCTCGCCGATGTTGTGGACAGCGACGCATTTCCCGTCGCGCATCACCTGCACCCGGTCGGCGATCGCGAAGACCTCGTCCAGCTTGTGCGAGATGTACAGGATCGCCACGCCCCGGTCTTTGAGCTCGTGGATGAGCTCGTAGAGCTCGGCGACCTCCGTCTCCGAGAGCGAGGAGGTCGGCTCGTCCATGACGAGCACCTTCACGTTCCGGGACACGGCGCGCAGGATCTCCACCATCTGCTTCTCCGCCACCGTCAGCGTCTTCATGAGCGAGAACGGGTCGTAGGGGAGGTTGAAACGCGTGAGCAGCTCCTTGGAGCGCGCCCACAGCGCCTTGTAGTCGACGGTCTTGATGACCCGCCCCTTGAGCGGGATGTCCCCCATGAACAGGTTCTCCGCCACGGTCATCTCGTCGAGGTTCGTCAGCTCCTGGTAGATGATTGCGATCCCGAGTTCCATGCGCTCCCTCGGGGTTTTGTCCGGGCCGATCAATTCGCCGTCAAGGAAAACTTCCCCCTGCTCCGTGACGAGCGCGCCCGACAGGATCTTCATCAGCGTCGACTTGCCGGCGCCGTTCTCCCCGATCACCGCGAGCACCTCCCCGGGCCGGACCTCGAGGTCCACGTCGTCCAGCGCCAGGACGCCCGGGAACTGCTTGGTGATCCCCTTCATCTGCAGTCTGTATTCGTTATCCATCTTCCCACTGCTTTCTGTACTGCATGGCGATGCCGGCGCCGCGCGGGTGCGCGGCGCCGGGGGAAAGCCCTTTACCAGTTGGCGACGTAGTCGTCGTACTCCTGCGTGTACTTGTCGACGTCCGCCATGGAGATCCACTCGGGATCCATGAGCGTGTTCACGGACGGGTCCGTGTTGGCGCCCGTGTAGATGTCGATGGCCAGCGGGATGATGTACTCACCGTATTTCTCCGGGTGGTACGCGACCGAGCCGAGCCAGACCAGCGCGTCGTCGGGGTTGCCCTTCGCCGCGAGCGCCTGGAACTGCTCGGACACATTGTGCGACGCCAGCAGGCAGTCCTGCGTGCGGTTCGCCGTCTCCGCCGCCGCGAAGATGCCCTGCGTCGTCTCGTCGTTGACCGCGACCGTCGCGACCGTCCTCACGTCCGGGTGCGACGTCAGCCAGGCCGCAAATTTCTCCTGGCCCTGGATGGTCGTGTCGGAGCCGCCGCCGCCGAGGTCGATCCACTCGATCTGGTCCTCGGTGAGCTCAACGCCCTTGTTTGCGAGCCCGTCGATCGCGCCGCCCATGCGTTTCTTCACGAGGTCGCCGTTCTCCGAGTTGAAGAAGAGCACGAGGTACTCGAGCTCGCGGCCCTGATCCTCGAGCGCCTGCGCGATGGCTTCGCCGCAGAGCTCGCCCGCGCGCTGGTTGTTGATGCCCATGAACCAGGCGCGGTCCGTGCCGTTCGCCGAGTAGTACTCGACGTCGATGGAAATGGTGCCTGCGCCGCCCTTCTCCTTGACGACGTCGACGATATTGCCGCCGATCTCCGCGTTGACGTTGAAGTCAACGATGACCTGCGCGCCCTGCATCAAGAGGTTCTCGGTGTTCGGGATGATCTTCTCAGGATCCCAGTCGGACACGATGGTGATCATCTGCACGCCGTTCAGGTCCGCCGCGTACTGCAGGCCGCCCTGGATGTTCTGGTAGAACTCGAGGGAGTCGGACCCCATGTTGTACCCGACGATGAGGTCGGACGCGTCGCCGCCCGCCGCCGGCTCCTCCGCCGGCGCCGACGACCCGCCCGCCGCCGCCGAGCCCGCCGCCGACGAGCCGCCGCTTCCGCCGCCCGTGCAGGCCGCAAGCGCAAAGATCGCGGCAAGCGCGAAGATTGCTATCAAAGTTACTTTTTTCATCCTTTTCTCCTCCTTCTTGAAATGAACTACTCTCTGCACTATACCTTATATCAAAACGCCCCTGCACGATGCAGGACGACGCTTTCGAACCGCCCGTAGGCTTCCTCCATCCCGGCCTCCGGCAGATAGGTCTTCACGGGGTAGGAATCGGCGATCACCTTCCGGGCCTCCGCCACCGAGGCGAGCTCGCCCGCCGCGATGAGCTGCATGGACGCGTTGCCGAGCGCCGTCGCCTCGACCGGCCCCGCGTGCACGGGGAGGCCCGTCGCGGAGGCGGCCATGCGGCAAAGCAGCTCGCTCTGCGACCCGCCGCCGATGATGTGGATGGCCGTGTACCGCTTCCCGGTGCAGGCCTCCAGCTCCCCGATCACGGCGCGGTATTTGAGCGCGAGGCTCTCGTACAGGACGCGGACCACCTCGCCCGGCGTCTGCGGCGCCTTCTGGCCGGTCTGCTCGCAGGCGCGCACGACCCGCGCGGGCATGTTGCCGTCCTTGATGAAGACGGGGTCGTCGACGTCCACGTAGGAGCCGAGCGGGCTGCTGGCCAGGCACATCGCGTCCAGGTCGGCGTAGCTGTACGCCTTGCCCTCGCGCGCCCATTGGCGGCACGACTCCTGGACCGGCCACGAGCCCATGACGTTCTTCAAAAAGCGGATATTGCCCTCGGCGCCGCCCTCGTTCGTGAAATTGTGCGCGAGCGCCTCCGCGCTCGTGAGCGGCTCGTCGACCTCCGCGCCGAGCAGGCTCCAGGTGCCGCTGCTGATGAAGAGCGCGTCACCGCCCCCCGTCACGGGCAGCGCTGCCACAGCCGACCCCGTGTCGTGCGACGCGACGCAGACGACGCCCGCCGGCTTCGCCAGCGTCTCCTCCAGCACGCCCGGCAAAAGAGGCCCCAGCCCCGTGCCCGGCATCACGACCTCCTGGAAGATGCCCGCAGGCACGCCGATTTTCCCGATCAGCGCATCGCTCCAGCCGCGCGCCCGCGCGTCGAGGAGCTGCGTGTTGCTCGCGTTCGTAAACTCGTTGAGGCACCGGCCGGTCAGGAAATAGCCGATGAGGTCCGGCATCATGAGGAAGGTCCGCGCCCGCTCGATGTCCTCCGGCCGCTCCCGCACGAGGTAGTCGAGCTGGTAGAGCGTGTTGATCTGCAGGAACTGCCCGCCCGTGATCCGGTAGATCTCCTCCTTCGGGATGCGGTCGAACAGGCACTCCCAGCCGTCCGTCCGGTCGTCGCGGTAATGGACCGGGTTGCCGATCATGCGCCCGTACGCGTCGAGCAGCGCGAAATCGACGCCCCAGGTATCGATGCCGAGCGTGTCGAACGCGCCGTCCGCCGCCGCCTTCCGGATCCCGGCCTTGATCTCCAGCAGGATGCGCAGCACGTCCCAGTACAGCGTCCCGTTCGCGCGCACGGGGTCGTTCGGGAAACGGTGGGCCTCCTCCAAGGCGATCGTCTTCCCGTCGAAAGCGGCGGACATCACCCGCCCGCTCGATGCGCCGAGGTCAACCGCCAGCACGCGTTTCGCCGTCTTCATGCCGCCATACCCGCCTTTCCGTCTTTCGCCACCTGCGCCAGCAGCCCCCTGTCGAGGGGATAGGCCCCCAGCGCATGGACCGCGTCCAGGAACGCCCGGTAGTTTCCGGGGTTGATCCCCCGGTGGATCGAATTGCTCGAGGAGATGATGTGGCCGGGGGCGCCTGCGCCCTCGAGGAGGCAGCGCGCCGTCTCCCGCCAGACGTCGTCGGCGGGCTTGCTGACGAGCGTCTCCACGCAGTCCACGTTGCCTTTGCGCGCGACGCGCCCGCCGTAGGCAGCGGTGACGTCCGCCATGTCCATGCCGCCGAGCGGGTCGATCGGGTCGATGCAGTCGAAGCCCGTGCCGACCAGGTCCGGCAGGACGTCGTGCAGGTCGCCGTCCGAGTGCTTGATCACACGGAGGCCCGCCTCCTTGAGGTTTTGCACGAGCCTTGCGAAATGCGGCAGGATCTGCCCGCGGAACATGTCCGGCGAGACGAGCAGGCCGCGGTTCGTCGCGATGTCGTCGCCGATGACGCAGATCTCCACGCCGAGCGCGCGCAGGTTGCGCGCGACGCGCGTGCTGTGCCCGACGCACATCTCCATGAGCGCCTGCGACAGCTCCGGATCCGTGTAGAAGGACAGCAGCCAGTCCTCGAACCCCATGAGGTCGCGCGGCTGCGAGAACACGTCCTTCACGCGCGCGACGACGGCGATCCCGTCCCCCGCGCAGCGCGCGAGCGCCGTGCGGATCGACTGGTAGTGGCTCTCGTCGTCCGGGTCGGGGATGGGGAGCTTCTCAAAATCCGCCATCGTCTTGACCGGGTGCCCGACCGGCGTCGGGTACTCGCCGTAGCTGACGCGCGTGACGCCCCACTCGTCTATGTGGCGCCTGCCGTCGATGTCCGTTTTGCGGTAGTCCAGGGACACGGAAACGCCATCGACCCCCGCCTTGCGCGCGAAGTCGATCTGGTCGCTGTCGCCCGTCATCGCCAGGGTCACGACGGGATCCAGCACCCACTCGAGGGTGGGGACCCGGTCCGGCACCCCCCGGCCCAGTGCGCACAGCAGGCGCTCTTTCCCTGTCATCTCGTTCATCCAGCCACCCCCGTCAGCCGCCGAGCGTCCCCATGCCGCCGAAGTTGCGCTCGTCCGCGATCTTCTGCGCGTACCCGCCGTCGCGGTAGGCCGAAAGCGGGTCGGCCCCCGGCAGGCCCATCTGCTCCCGCGCGGCCGCGAGGAGCGGGGCTATGTCCGTCTCGAACGCGTCTTTGAGGATCCGGTGCGCCCCGACGACGTCGAGGTTCCCCTGCGCCTCTGCAAGCGCCGCGCGGTCGACTGCCAGCGCCTTCGCGTACGCCGCGTGGACGTTCATCACGGAAAAAAGGATGCCCTCGATGCTCGGCTCGATATTGTGCGACTGGTCGAGCATATAGGTGACGCCCGGGCTCAGCCCGGCCGCCTGGCCCGCCACGATCTCGTTCAGGATGAGGAAGAGCTCAAACGGGTTGACCGATCCGACGATCAGGTCGTCGTCAGCGTATTTCCTGTTATTGAAATGGAAGGCGCCGAGGCGGTCTTCGTCCATGAGCACGGCGACGATCTGCTCGATGTTGACGCCGGACAGGTGGTGGCCCAGGTCGACGAGCACCTTGGCGCGCGGCCCGAGCTTCGTGCAGGTGAGCAGCGACATCCCCCAGTCGAACACGTCGGTCGAGTAGAAATACGGCTCGAAGGGCTTGTATTCGAGGAAGAGCTGCATGTCGTCGTCGAGCGCGTCGTACAGCGCCCGCATCCCGTCCGTCAGCCGGTGCTTGCGCGCGCGCAGGTCGTCCTGGCCGGCGTAGTTGGTGCCGTCCGGCACCCACATGCCAATGGCCTTGATGCCGAGCTCGCGCGCGACGCGCACGCATTCTTTGTAATGCAAGATGGAGGCCTCGCGCACGGCGCCTATGGGCGTGGCGATGCTGCCGTAGATGTACTCCTGCTTCGTGAAGCCGTCCGGGTGCATGGTCCCCAGGGCCAGGCCGCGCTCGTTCGCGTACCGCTTGACCGGCAGGTACTGCCCGTCGTCCGTCTTGTCCCAGGCGATGTGCATCGCCATGGCGCCGCAGATCCCGCAGACGCGCTGGATCTCCGCGACGTCGTCGATCTTGTCCCAGATCGTCCGGGCGCTGCCGCGCTCGCGGAACGTCCCGTAGCGCGTGCCGGAGTCGCCGACGGCCCACGACGGCATCTCGATCTGCAGTTTTGTCAGGGATTCCACGGCATCGTCGAAAGAGACGCCCCTTGAAGCCAGCGAATCGGCCAGCCGCCTGGCCTGTTCTTTGGTACGATCCATCCAATCTCCCTCTCAAACGAAAATGGTATCGTTATCACTTTAATAACGCAATCATATCCGCTGCAAGGCCGATTGTCAATATGAAATTTCCGTTAGGAAATCCTACTCCACCAGCAGGATCGCGTACCGGTTCGGCATCTCCTCGCGGGTCTTGACGACCTCTATGGGGTAGCCGGCGTTGCGGGCCGTCGTGTACATGTCGACGGCCATCGCGTCGACGCCGGGCCGGGACTGCATCTTGTTGACGCAGTTTTGCCGCTCCCCGTTGGCGACGCATTCCTTGCACAGGCAGCACGCGCCGTACTGGAGCAGGAACGCCTTCTGGTGCCCCGCGAGGAACACCGCCCGCTCCAGCTCGTACAGCTCGACGCCCCGTTTGCGCTGGCCGACACGCCCCTCCTCCGGCTCGGGGACGTGGATGAGGAGGGCCGCGTCGTATTCGTCCATGATCTGCCGGCACTCCTCGACGGACGGCACCGTGGGCGGGCAGCCGCCGCTCTTCCCGTAGTGGTTGCACCCAAACCGGCAGTGGAGCCGCACCCAGTGCGCGACGACGATGTCCCGCTTCGGGGCCACCCACTTGAAATCCCCGAAACCGCGCTCCTTTGCGATCTGCTCGACCAATTCCTTCTTCATCACAGCCCTCCTGATTCCTTTCCTATTCCTCCCGCCGCGCACACGGCGTACGTCACTCTGCGATGTACTGCCGCCAGTAGGCGGCGCTCTCCTTCAGGTCCGGGATGATGCGCCACTCCGTGTCCCAGTGCTCCCGGTGCGATATCTCGAACAGGTACAGCGCGTCGTCGTTGCCCGCCCCGCGCATGGCCGCGAGCACCTTCTCGGGCTTCACGATCCCGTCCCGGTTGTTCTCCTCCGTGAACGGCGCGTGGTTGCTCTTGTGCAGCACGGTCTGCTGCAGATGCACGACGGGGCTGCTCGCGCCGAGGCGCTCGAGCCACGGGTACGGGTCGCGCTGGTCCGGGTGCGGCGCGTGGCCGACGTCGAGGCACACGCGCATCGGCACGCCGCCGCCGCCCGCGTTGACGCGGTCCATGAGCTCCTGCGTGTCCTCGATGGTGTTGGCCATTTCCCGCGGCACGCTCATAGGCTCGAAGATGAGCTCCGAATAACCAATCCCTGCCGCATATTTTGCGAGGGCCTGCCACCCCTTGACGCCCTCTTCGATGACGAACGCCCGCCGGCCCTCGTCCTCGTAGTCCGCGAACGTCAGGATGCCGAAATGCGAGCCCGCGTTCTTCGCCCCGAGCCGGGCGCCGATGTCCAGCAGCTTCTTGAACCATTCGAGCCAGAACGCGCGCGCGTCCGCGTCGGGGTTCATGAGGTGGTTGACGCGCGTGAACGTGCTCGTGAAGATGCTCTCGACCTTCACGTCGTACTCCCGCGCGGCGGCCTCGATCCGGAGAATCTGCCCCTCGATGTACGTCTCCGGCCAGAACGGGTTCAAAAGGTCCGCCACCAGCTGGACATAGCCCAGCCCGAGATCCTCGCGCACGACGCGCGCCCAGACCTCCGGTTCGATGTATTTGTTGGTTGCAAACCCGAGATTGATGCCCAGCCTGTTCGCCATATAGATATTCTCCTTTTCTTCGTTGGTATCGTCTCTATATTCTATAATTTTGCGGCGTGTAGTCAACACATTTTTTCGGGACGCGCGCGCGGCGGAGGCGCGCGAAGTCCGGGAGGCCGCCTTTCATCGGGATCGGGCGGGCGTCCCCCCCGATGAGCGGCGCGGCGTAGGCGAGGAAGGCGTCCGTGACGTCCAGCCCGCCCTCCGCGATCCACCCCGGCGGCAGCACGCGCGCGGAGTTTGCGACGACGTCGAGCGGCACCTTGCCGTAGACGGCCTTATACCGCCCCTCGGCCTCCTCCGCCGCATCCCGCAGGATCGTCGCCATATACCCCGAGCCTTCCTCCACCACGACCTTCACGGCGTGCCGCCCCGCCTCGTAGGCCTCCTCCTCGTCGACGGCCGAACGGGCCAGGGACGTGTCGCGCTGCAGCACGCCGGGGATCTGGCCGGTCGCGTTGCCGCGCACGGGGAGCCCCCGGGAGTTGAGCATGTTCACGACCGCCTGCGCCGCCGTGGTCTCGCCCGCGCCGTACTCGAGATGCCCGAAGCCGTCCACGGCGCCCCCGGTCCCGCCCACGTCGTAGCCCTCGTTCACGACCACGATGGCGCGTCCGCGTTCACGCAAGAGGCGCGTGACGTTGTCGTACAAAAAATCCAGGCCGCCGCCGGTCTCCGCGAAATACAGCTGGATCGGCTCCTCGCGCCCGGGGTCGGCGAGCCGGGCCGCGGCGGTGATGAACCCCGCTTTGCGGCCCATCGCCTGCAGCACGCAGACGGGCTCGCTCACGTACATGCCGCGGTTCTCCTCGATGGCGTCCTTGACGGCCATGGCCCAGTAGCGCGCCGTGCTCCCGTAGCCGGGCGTGTGGTCGATGATCGTGCGCGCCTCGTCGCCGAGGTCGTTGTCGATCGTCTTCGGGACGCCGGCGACGGCGAGCTCCGCGCCGCGCTGCTGCGCGAGCAGCCCGACCTTGTGCGCCGTGTCCATCGAGTCGTTGCCGCCGATGTAGAAGAAGTAGCCGACGTCGTGCGCGAGCAGCACGTCGAGGATCCTGTCGTAGTCCTCCCGCGCCCCGGCCCCGAGCTTGTAGCGGCAGGTGCCGATGGCGCCGGAGGCGGGCGTGTACCGCAGCTTCGCGAGCTCCCCCATATCCTCCGCCGCGAGGTCGACGAGCTCCTCCTTCAGCACGCCCTCGATGCCGTGCAGCGCGCCGAAGACGCTCCCGGCGCCCCCGTAGTCGCGGCAGGCGTCTATGACGCCGAGCAGCGAGGCGTTGATGACGGGCGACGGCCCGCCCCCGAGCGCGACCAAGGCATTCTTCTTCATTTCGTTTCCGTCCTTTCGTGATAATACCGCGCGAGCGCGTCCTTTTTGTACGCCTGGAACCGGCCTTCCTCGAGCGCGTCCCGCGCGCCCCGCATCAGATCCGCAAGGAAGGTGAGGTTGTGGATGGAGAGCAGCGTCGCGCCGAGGATCTCCTTCGACTGGATGAGGTGCCTGAGGTAGGCTTTCGAATAACATTTGCACGTCTCGCAGCCGCACGCTTCGTCGAGCGGCGAGAAGTCTTCCGCGTATTTCGCGTTGCGGAGGTTGACCGAGCCGCCGCGCGTCATGGCGCGCCCGTGCCGGGCCTCGCGCGTCGGCAGGACGCAGTCGAACATGTCCACGCCCATCGCTGCGCCCTCAAGCAGGATGTCCGGCGTGCCGACGCCCATGAGGTAGCGCGGCTTGCCCTTCGGCAGCATGTCCGCGCAGGCGGCGAGCGTGCCCATCATCACATCCTTCGGCTCGCCGACGGACAGCCCGCCGATCGAGTAGCCGGGCAGGTCAAACTGCGTGATCTGGTCTGTGGACAGGCGCCGCAGATCCTCGTGCATCCCGCCCTGCTGGATGCCGAAGAGCGCCTGCGCGCCGCCCCCGTTCGCCTTGTGGTATTCCACGCAGCGGGCGAGCCAGCGCGCGGTGCGCCCCACCGACGCCTCCACGTAGCCGCGCTCCGCCGGGTACGATACGCATTCGTCGAAGGCCATGATGATGTCCGCGCCGAGCGCGTGCTGGATCTCCATGGATTTCTCCGGCGACAGCAGATGGCGCGACCCGTCGATATGCGACGCAAACGTCACGCCCTCCTCCCGGATCTTGTTGATCCCCGCGAGGCTGAACACCTGGAAGCCGCCGCTGTCCGTGAGGATGGGCCCGTCCCAGTTCATGAAGCGGTGCAGCCCACCCGCCCGCGCGACGGTCTCGTGCCCCGGCCGCAGATAGAGGTGGTAGGTGTTGGCGAGGAGGATCTGCGCGCCGAGCGTCTTCAGATCCTGCGGCTTCACGGCCTTCACGGTCGCCTGTGTGCCGACGGGCATGAACACCGGCGTCTCGACGGCGCCGTGCGGCGTGGTCAGCCGCCCGCGCCTGGCCCCGCCCTCTGTTGCTATGATTTCGAATGTATACATATATTTCCTTTTATGGTTGCAACAGTATTATAGCAAAAACATGGCATCCCCGTAACTAAAAAAGCGATAGCCCTTCCGGACAGCCTCCGCATACACCGCGAGCACCTTCTCCCGGTCGTAAAACGCGGACACGAGCATGAGCAGCGTCGACTTCGGCAGATGGAAATTTGTGATGAGCGCGTCCGTCACCCGGAACGCGTTCGGCCCTCCAGGGTACAGGAAGATATCCGTCTCCCCCCAGCCGGCGCGTACCCCCGCGCCCGCCGAATCCGCCGCGCTCTCCAGCGTGCGCACGCTGGTCGTCCCCACGCAGACGACGCGGCGCCCTTCCGACTTGGCCCGGTTCACGGCCTGCGCGGCCTCCTCGGGGACGTGGTACGCCTCCGTGTGCATCCGGTGCCCCTCCACGTCTTCGGCCTGCACGGGGCGGAACGTGCCGAGCCCCACATGCAGCGTGACGAAGGCCGTCTCCACGCCCTTCCCGCGGATGCGGCCGAGCAGCTCCGGCGTGAAATGCAGGCCGGCCGTCGGCGCCGCCGCCGACCCGGCCTCCCTTGCGTACACGGTCTGGTAGCGTTCCGCGTCCTGCGCCCCGTCCGCCCTGCGGATATAGGGCGGCAGCGGCACATGCCCGGCGCGGTCCAGCGCGTCCTGGAAATCGCCCTCTGCGTCAAAGCGCGCGAGGACGAAGCCGCCGTCGCGCTTCTCCTGAACCACGGCGGAGAGGAAATCGGCAAATACGACCCGGTCCCCGGCCTTCAGCCGCCGCGCCGGCCTCGCGAGGCATTCCCACAGCAGGCCGCACGGCCGCAGCAAAAACAGCTCCACGCGCCCGCCCGTGCCCACCTTCTCCCCGAGCAGCCGCGCCTTCATCACGCGCGAGTCGTTCAGCACGAGCACGTCGCCCGCTCGCAGGTAGTCCGGCAGGTCCGAAAACAGCCGGTCCTCCGTCCGCCCGTCCACGCGGTGGACGACCAAAAGCCGCGAAGCGTCCCGCCGCGCGGCCGGCTGCTGCGCGATCAGCGCTTCCGGCAACTCATAGTCGAAAAGGTCTACCTTCACTCGGAAAACTCGATCTCCAGCTGCGCCTGCTGCGGCTCCGCCGGGGGCTCCAGCCCGAGCCAGACCCAGGCGTCGCGCGAGGCGACGCGCCCCTGCTTCGTCCGGTGCAGGAAGCCCGCCTGGATCAGGTAGGGCTCGTACACGTCCTCGATCGTCACGCGCTCCTCGCCGATCGACGCCGCGATCGTGTCGATGCCGACGGGCCCGCCGCCAAATTTCTCGATCATGAGCCGCAGGATGTCGCGGTCGAGCCCCTCCAGCCCCTTCTTGTCGATGCCGAGGGAGGAGAGCGCCGTGTCCGTGATCTCCTTGTCGATCGCGCCCGAGCCCTGCACCTGCGAGAAGTCGCGCACGCGTTTGAGCAGCCGGTTGGCCACGCGCGGCGTCCCGCGCGACCGGGCCGAGAGCTCCGCGAGCGACGCCTCGTCGATCGCGATCTCGAGCAGCCCCGCCGAGCGGCGGATGATCTGCGACAGCTCGCCCTGCGTGTAGAGGTCGAATTTGCTGATGACGCCGAAGCGGTCGCGCAGCGGCGCCGAGAGGCTCCCCGCGCGCGTCGTCGCCCCGATCAGCGTGAAGCCCGCGAGCGGAATCCGGTATGATTTCGCGGACGGCCCCTTGCCGACGATCATGTCGATCTCATAGTCCTCCATCGCCGAGTACAGGATCTCCTCCGCCGCGCGGTTGAGCCGGTGGATCTCGTCGATGAAGAGCACGTCCCCCTGGTTCAGGTTCGTGAGCAGGGCCGCGAGGTCGCCCGCGCGCTCGATGGCCGGCCCGCTCGTGATGCGGATGTCCACGCCGAGCTCCGCCGCGATGATGCTCGCGAGCGTCGTCTTGCCGAGCCCCGGCGGCCCGTAGAACAGCACATGGTCGAGCGGTTCGCCGCGCAGCTTCGCCGCGTCGATGAAGACCTTCAGGTTTTCCGTCACGCCCTTCTGCCCGATGTACTCCGCCAGCTTGCGCGGCCGCAGCGAAAAGTCCTGCCGGTCCTCCTCGAAGCCTGCCGCCTGCGTGTCCACGATCCTGTTTTCGTTTTCGTCCATCGCCTTTTGCCCCCGCTGCCTACATCTGTTTCAGCGCCAGTTTGACGCATTCCTCCACGCTCCCGGCCTCCCCGGCCACGCGGAGCACGGCCTGCGCCGCCTCGCTGCGCGAGTACCCGAGCCCGAGCATCACCTCGATCGCTTCGCCCGCGATGTCCACGCCGCCCGCGCCAGGGGCAGCGGCGGCGCCCTGCCGCCCGCCCGCGGCGTCCGGCAGCCCCGGGGCCAGCCCCCCGGCCGCGCCGACGGCCTCCGCCACCTTGTCCTTCAGCTCCAGCACGATGCGCTCCGCCGATTTCTTGCCGACGCCGTTCGCGCGCGTCAGCATCGCCGCGTCCGAAAACGCGATGGCGCGCACCGCCTCGTCCGCCGACAGCGCGGAAAGGATGGACATCGCCGCCTTCGCGCCGACGCCGCTGACCGTGATGAGCAGCTTGAACAGGCGCAGCGACGCCCGGTCCTCGAACCCGTACAGCGACACGTCGTCTTCCTTGAAGATCTGCGCCGTCTGCAGCACGACCTCGTCGCCCTTCGCCTTCAGGAAGACGCGCGAGCTCGACGGCAAAAACACCTCGTAGCCGACGCCGCCCGTGTCGACGACGACCGAGGCCTCGTATTTTTCCAGCAGTGTCCCCGCGATATAGGCAATCATCTCATCCTCACTCCCGTAGCGCGCTCGATCCTGGACAGCGACCCCGACGAGTTTGCGTGGCAGATCGCCGCCGCCACCGCGTCCGCGACGTCGTCCGGCCGCGGCGCCCGCTCGAGCCCGAGCACCGACCGCACCAGCTCCTGCATCTGCTCCTTCGACGCGCGCCCGTAGCCGGACAGCGCCTGCTTGATCTGCAGCGGCGTGTACTCGTACACCTCGACGCCGCAGTTTGCGCACGCGAGGATCGCCGCGCCCCGCGCCTCGCCCACGCGGATCGCCGTCTTTGCGTTCGAATTGAAAAACAGCTCCTCCACCGCCGCCACCGCCGGCAGGAACATCCCGATCACCTCCGTCAGCTCCGCGTACAGCGCCTTGAGCCGCGCCGGCATCGGCATCTCCTTGCCCGTCGTGATCGCCCCGCAATCCACGAGCCTGTACCGGTTTGCCCGGAAATCCACGACTCCCCAACCCAGAATCGCGTAGCCGGGGTCTATTCCAAGTATCCGCAGTCCGCCGTCCATATTATTATTGTACTACAACGAACCGCACGTGTCAAACGTTTGTTCCCGACAGCGCGATCAGCTCCCGCGCGCTCGCGAGCGTCGTCTCCGTCACGTTCTTCCCGCCGAGCAGCCGCGCCACCTCGCGCACGCGCTCCTCGCCCGTCACCTCGCGCATCGTCGTGTATGTGTTCGTCTCGTCCGTGCTCTTCTCGAGGATGAAATGGTGCGCCGCGCACGCCGCGATCTGCGGCAGGTGCGTGATGCAGACGATCTGGTGGCTCTTCGCCATGCCGCGCAGCTTCTCGCCGACGACGGACGCCGCGACGCCGCTGATGCCGCTGTCGATCTCGTCGAAGATCATCGTCTCGATGCCGTCGAAATCGCCCGTCACGGCCTTGAACGCGAGCATGATGCGCGACAGCTCGCCGCCCGACGCGACCTTCGCGAGCGGGAGCAGCGGCTGCCCCTTGTTGGCGGAGAGCAGGAACTCGACGCGGTCGCAGCCGTTTTCCGAATAACCATCCCCCGCCCTGCTGATCGACACCGAAAACCGCGCGTCCTTGAAATGCAGCTCGTCGAGCTGCCGCGTGATTTCCCGTTCCAGGCGCCCGGCGGCTTCCTCCCGAAGCCCGGTCAGGGCGCCCGACGCCGCTTCCAAGACGGCCTCCGCCGCCGCGAGCTTCTGGGCGAGCGCCGCCTGTTTCGCGCCGGCGTCCTCGATGCCGTCCAGCTTCTCGCGCGCCTGCTCCGCGTGCGCCAGCACGCTCTCCACGCTGCCGCCGTATTTCTTCTTCAGCCGCTCGATCTGGTCGAGCCGCGCGAGCGCGTCGTCCAGCTCCTTCTGCGAAAACTCCGTGCGCTCCATCTGGGCGTGGAGGAGCGGCTCGAGCTCGCCCAGCGCGTAGTAGGCGTCCGCCGCCGCTTTCGCCATGTCTTCGAATGCCGCGCCGAAGCCCACAAGCGAGGCCAGCGCCTCCTTCACGGTGCCGGCCGCCGCGATCGCGCCGCCCTCGTCCTCCCCGGACAGCGCCGCGCCCGCCCGCGCGAGCGCCTCATAGATCTTCTCGGCGCCCTGCATGACGCGCACGCGCGCCTCTATCTCCGCGTCCTCGCCGGGCGAGAGCCGCGCCGCCTCGATCTCCTGCGCCTCGAAACGCAGGAAGTCCAGCTCGCGCTCGCTCGCCGCCGACGCGCGCCGGAGCCCGTCCAGCGCCTCCTTCAGCGCGCGGTATTGTTCGTAGGCCTCCCCGACGCGCGACAGGGCCGGCGCGATGCGCTCGTGCCCGAACGCGTCCAGCAGCCCGATGTGCCGCTCCCAGGCGAGCAGGCTCTGGTGGTCGTACTGCCCGTGCACGTCCACGAGCCCCGCCGTCAGGTCCGCCAGCGCCGAAAGCGTCACGATCTCCCCGTCCGCCTTGCAGACCGACTTGCCCTGCGCCGACACCTCCCGCGTCAGCACCAGGTCGTTTTCGAATAACAATGAGATGACGGCCTTGTCCATGCCCGCCCGCACCATCGACTTGTCCGCGCGCGCGCCGAGCGCCAGCGACAGCGCCTCGATGACGACCGACTTGCCCGCGCCCGTCTCGCCCGTCACGACGCACAGCCCCGGGGACAGCTCCGCCTCGAGCCCCTCGATGATCGCGAAATTGCGGATCAGGATCCGTGCGATCATGCGCGCAGCAGCCCCTCGAACCGCTCGACCACGGACGCCACGTGCTTCGCGTCATCCGCCACGAGGAAGACCGTGTTGTCCCCCGCGATCGAGCCCAGGATGTGCGGGAAGTCCAGCGAGTCGATCGCCTCGCACGCCGCGTTCGCGCACCCCGTCATCGTCTTCACGACGATCATATTGCCCGAGGACGCCACGGACTGCACCGTGTCGCGGAAGATCTTCGAAAACCGCTCGACCTGCTGCCGCCCCGCCGCGTCCGGGAGCGCATATTTATACTTCCCCGACGGCGTGAGCGTCTTGATGAGCTGCAGCTCCTTGATGTCGCGGGACACCGTCGCCTGCGTCACCTCGAAACCGCTGCTTTTCAACGCCTCCGCGAGGCGCTCCTGCGTGTCGATCTCATCCTTCGAGATGAGCTCCACGATTTTGTTTTGCCTTGTGTACCGCATGCGCCTATCCTCCTACTGCATGATTATACATCATCGCGCCATGCGCAAAATATACCATTATTTACCTGTCCGTGTCAAGCGCCGCCCGCCCCGCGCCCCCGCGCCGCCCGGCTCACCCGCCGATGGCGTTCATGCCGCGTAGGCTCGCGCTGCGCTCCTCCTGGTTGAGCCGGTGCCGCTGCGGCTTGCCGAGGATGCCGCGCCGCATCGCGTCCACGAGCGCGTCGCCCTCCAGGCCCTTCAGCGGGATCTCCTCCGCCGAATGCAGGCACGGCTTCAGCTTCCCGTCGCTCGTCACGCGGATCCGGTTGCAGCTGCCGCAGAACGCGTGGCTGACCGGCCGGATCAGCCCGACCTTCCCGCGCGCGCCGGGGAGCGCGTACACCTCCGACACGCCGTCCGAGCGGAGGTAACGGAGCTCCGGCGCCGCCTCCAGCACGCGCGAGACTTGCACGAACCGCTCCCGGTTCCACCCTGCGCACGCCCCGATCGGCATGAGCTCGATGAAGCGCACGTCGATGTCCGCCTCGCGCGTCCGCTCGACCAGAGGCCCGATCTGCCCCTCGTTCAGGCCGCCGATGAGCACCACGTTGAGCTTGACCGGCGCCAGCCCCGCGTCGAGCGCCGCATGCACGCCCGCGAGCGCCGCCGAAAGGTCCCCGCCGCGCGTGATCTGCCGGTAGACTTCCGCGTCGGTCGAATTGATGTTGACGTTGACGCGGGTGAGCCCCGCCGCCTTCAGGGCCGGCACGAAATCGGCCAGCAGCGACCCGTTCGTCGTCATCGCCACCTCCGCGACGCCCGGCACCGCCGCCACGTTCCGCACGATCCCTTCGATCCCCTTCCGCACCAAGGGCTCGCCGCCCGTCAGCCGTATCTTCGAGATGCCGAGCGAGGCCGCGGCCCTGGCGACCCCGGTGATCTCCTCCACCGAAAGGATGTCCTCGTGGCGCAGCTTCGCGACGCCCTCCGCCGGCATGCAGTACATGCACCGCAGATTGCAAAGGTCCGTCACCGACAGCCGCAAATAATCGATTTCTCTGCCAAATCCGTCTTTCATCAAAGATTATTATACACCAAGCCCCGCTTTTTTCGTATAATATCCCCATGAACCACGCTGCCGTCATCGCCGTCTGCGGGCGCAAAAACAGCGGGAAGACCACGCTCATAGAGGCCCTGATACCGAAGCTCGCCGCGCGCGGCGTGAAGGTCGCCGTCGTCAAGCACCACGGGCACGCCTTCGACCCCGACGTGCCGGGCACGGACACGTGGCGGTTCTACCAGGCCGGCGCTGTCGGCACCGTGATCTCGGACGACCGCTGCTACATGCTCTCGCGGCGCGCGGAAACCGGCGCGGGGGACCTGGTGGCGCTGTTCCCCGACGCGGATTTGGTTTTGCTGGAAGGCTACCGCGACGCGGGCTATCCCAAGATCGAGCTGGACGGGCTCTCCTACCCCGACCCGGACGCCGTCCTGGGCACGCTGCTGCGGATGATGCAGGAGGGCCGGGCGGAAACCCCCTAAAAAATCAGGGCCGCAGCGGATTCATGCGCGCTGCAGTCCTGACCATTCGATCCCCCCCCGATTGTCGTTCCCTTCGAGCCTACGCTTATCGGGTGACAGTCTCTTTTTACCCACAAACCGCCCCTTGAAACATGACAATTTTATTACTTGCATTCAATAATTTTTTTGTGGCGCGCGCCGCCTCGGGTATGGTACAATATGCCCTGCCGGCGAATTGCGGCGGCAGCATCCAAATGTGCGGGCATAGCTCAGCTGGTTAGAGCGCATGGGTCACAACCATGAGGTCCCGGGTTCGAATCCCTGTGCCCGCACCAAGCAAGGCCCTCGGACCACCGAGGGTTTCCTGTTTATAGGAGAGGTGGAGATGAGCACGAACGCATCTATCAAGCGCTACGCCTGGCAGCGCGTCAAAGGAAACTATGGCCCGGTGGTCGTTGTCTATTTTTTAGGTCTGCTATTGATACAATTCGCCGGCCGCGTCCCTGACATCGGATTCTTGATCAGTATTTTCGTGGGCACAGTTGTCACCGTTGGGCTATGCGGGGCATTCCTTGCGCTTTACCGGCAGCAGCAGGTCAGGACGGACATGCTCTTCCAGCCCTTCCAGCGGTACGGCAGGGTCCTCGGCGGGGTGCTGTGGCGGTCTTTGTGGACCTTATTGTGGTCACTCCTCTTCATCGTGCCGGGCATCGTGAAGTATTATTCGTATTATTGCACGCCTTATATCCTCGCGGACAGCCCGAACGTGCCCGCGACGCGCGCGCTCGATATGTCGAAGGTCATGATGCATGGCCACAAGGCCCGCGTCTTCATCGCGCAGTTATCTTTCATCGGGTGGATGCTTCTGGAAATCGCGATTTTCTTTGCGTTCTTGATCCCGGCCTTGATCGGCTCTTCAAGTTCCTCCACCTTGCTGGGGCATATGAGATACCCCGGCTTCTATTCCAGCCTTTTTTCGTTCTTGGCAGAGTATGTCGCACTGATTTTCATCGGAGTGGTGCTTGCTACAGCGTTTGATGTTTTATTCCTCGGGCCATATTTCAACGCGACCATGGCGGGCTACTACGAGGAGATCAAGGCGGACGCGCTCCGGCGCCAGGTCCTGACGCACGCCGACTTCGAATACGGCTACGGCTACGGCCAGCCCTACGGCTACTATGGCCAGCCCTATGGGCAGCAGCCGTATGGCCAACCCTATGGGCAGCAGCAACAGCAGCCCTACGACCCGCAGCAACAGCCGTACGGCCAGCCCTATGGGCAACAGCCGCCCTACGACCCACAGCAACAGCCGCCCTACGACCAACCCTACGACCCGCAGCAAGCCGACGTCCAGCAGCCGTCCGATGGCCGGCAGCCACCCGACCCTCAAGACCCGCAAGACAGCTGACACTGACCCCATCGCGGCAGGGCCGCACTACCGATTTTGCATCGAGTTCGCGAGCGGGAGCACAATCCGCGAACTCGATGCAAAATCCGCAGGAAATCCGGCCCCAGCACGACCGATTTTCAATCGAGTACGCGGATTGGCGTACTG
>JAISTX010000085.1 GCA_031272365.1 Eubacteriales Family XIII. Incertae Sedis bacterium | reverse complement strand
GCCTCCACGACGAAGGTGAAGCCGGGGCTGATGCTGAAAACCCAGTCATAGTCGCCGGGGTTCGAGACCCGTCCCTGGATGACGCCGGTCGCATAGGTGCCCGCAGGCAGGCCGGTTTGCAGCTTCATTTCAACAGGAATGGTATTGCCGACGTTGTTCAGAAAATTCCCGGCAGTGAAAGAGATTTTATCACTGTTCGAATAGCTGGTGAAGTGGAGGGGACCAAGATTGTTCGTCAGCTGATTTTCAACGTTGAACGACACCGTCGCTTCTTCCGCGGTATACCCTTCCATCAGCGTCTTTTGTCCGCCGGAAATCGAGGTGATGCCGGGGAGGTTGGCGGTGATGTCCGCGTCGCCCAGCGGCTGGATGCCCAATGCCGTAACGCCACTGAGCATGGTCTTGTCCGCGATCAGCAGGTCGGGCGTGATTGTGGCGTCGCCTTCGGTATCAGATGCGCTATCGGCAGCCCCTTCGCCGTCCGCCGCGGTGCCGGAGCCGCCTTCGGGCTGCGCTTCGCCGCTCGGCGCGGGGTCGCCGCTCTGCTCGCCGTCACCGTCTTGCGCGGTTCCGGCCTCCTGCCCGCTGCCGCCTTCGGGTTGCTCCGGCGCGGGGCCGCTGTTTTCTCCGCTGCCGCCTTCGGGTTGCTCCTGCGCCGGCCCGCCCTCCGGTTGCCCTTCACTGCCGCCATCGCCCTGCACGTCCTCGGCCTGCACGGGCGCTTCCTCCGCCCATGCCGTGCCGATCGGCACGACCCAGGTCAGCGCGACGCACGCCGCCAGCAGGAACGCCAAAACGGAGCGGCTCAGCTGAACCCGCCAGTCTTCGTTCCTGTTCGATAGCGTCAGCATTCTTCTTGTCGTCATTCTTTCGCTCCTGAAAATTCATTATGCAAAAATCGGCCTGCACAGGCTTTTTCTTTTTTATACCCACCAGAGGGCTTTATAAACAATGTAGCCGCTCGCTTTCGGCTCGCGCCTTTGATTTCGATTTTTGGATTCCGGTGCATTTTCCGCGCTTGCGGGAGGGGGAATTTGTAATAGCCACGTAATGCCCATGTAACAGGGCTGGCGCGTTTTCCCTTTATAATAGAAGAAAGTATACCTCAGGTAACTTGAAGAGCTATGATCGAATTTAGAAAAGTGTCAAAATCTTACGGCGCGAACATTGGCGTCAAAGGCATCAGCATCACGATCGACGACGGGGAGTTCGTCTTCCTCGTCGGGCCTTCGGGCGCGGGCAAGACGACGTTCGTGAAACTGTTCCTGAAGATGGTCGACGCGGACAGGGGCCATATTTTCTACAAGGGCTACGACGTGACGAAGCTCCCGCCGCGCCTCGTCCCGCAGCACCGCCGCAGCCTCGGCATCGTGTTCCAGGACTTCAGCCTGCTGCCGAAGAAGACGGTCTACGAAAACATCGCGTTTGCGATGGAGATCGTGCAGAAGGCGCCGCGCACCATCCGGCGCATGGTGCCGCAGGCGCTCGACCTCGTCGGCCTCACGAAGGAGGCGGACAAGCTGCCGAACGAGCTGTCGATCGGCGAGCAGCAACGCGTGGCCATCGCGCGTTCCATCATCAACAACCCCGACGTGCTCATCGCGGACGAGCCGACGGGCAACCTCGACCCGGAGACGGGCTGGGAGATCATGCGCCTGCTGGAGCAGATCAACCGGCGCGGCACGACGGTGCTCATGGTGACGCACAGCCGGGAGATCGTGAACGCGATGAACAAGCGCGTCGTGGCGATCAAGAACGGGCGCATCGTGCGCGACGAGAAGGGCGGCCTCTACCACCCGGAGGAGGACGACGACCCGGTGCCGCGCCCGAAAGAGGGGGCTTTGTCGCTGCAATGAGTTTCGCGTACGCAGTCAAACAGGCATTTTCGCAGATCGGGCGCAACCGCATCATGACCGCGGCTTCGCTCGCCTCGATCATCGCCATCCTGCTCGTGCTGGGCGTCTTCTTCATCGTCGTTGTGAACGTGAACAACATGGCCGAGGGCGTGAAGAAGGACTTCGACCAGATCCAGGTCTACCTCGAGGACAATGTGGACCCGGCGCAGCTCGACGTGCTGCAGACGGCGATCGGGGGCATCCCGGGCGTGGCGGGCACGACCTACCTCACGAAGGACGAGGCGCTCGAGCAGTGGAAGGAGAAATGGGGCGAGAACGCGGATCTGCTCGACCGCATGGACACGAACCCGCTGCCGAACAGCATCATCATCGAGGTCGCCGACCTCAACGAGGCGACGTCCATCGTCGCGGCGGTGGAGCCCATGGTCGGCGTGGAGCGGATCAATTATTCGCAGGACACCGTGGACAAGCTGCTCAGCGTGACGCGCACCGTGCAGCTCGTGTCGCTCGTGATCATCCTGTTCCTGATCTTCATCTCGATCATGGTCGTGAGCAACACGATCAAGCTGACCGTCGTCGCGCGCGAGAAGGAGATCGCGATCATGCGCTACGTGGGCGCGACCAACTGGTTCATCCGCGGCCCGTTCCTGCTGGAGGGCGTCATCATCGGCCTCATCGCGGCGGCCATCTCGTCGGCCCTCGTCGGCGTGCTCTACCATTATTTCGTGGGGCGCTGGGGCGTCGAGTTCCTGCTGCTCGTGTCGAGCAGCTTCGTGGACGAGTGGTTCCTGACCGAAAACCTGCTGATAATATTCGCAGCGTTGGGTATAAGTATAGGTGCATGTGGATCAATCATATCAATGAGGAAGTTTTTGGAGCGATGAAGAGGTGGGCAAGATGCGTTTGAAGTTTTTGAATAATAAAAGAATGTGCGTTGCGGCCGCGCTGGCCTTGGCGCTTTCGTTCTTGCTTGCATGCCCGATGGCTTTTGCGGAGGAGGCGACCGACGCGGAGTCGGCGTCCGAAGCGGAATCGTCGTCCGGCAGTTCGTCGACGCAGGATCTTGCAAACAGCCTGGAGACCGTCCGCAGCAACCTGCAGGCGGCGCAGAGCGACTACGACAGCGCGGTGGCGCGGCTGAAGGAGCTGGAGTCCACGATCGCGGGTCTGAAGACGCAGATCGCGGAGCAGGAGGCGGCGATCGCGGAGCAGGAGGCGGAGATCGCCGAATACGACGCGCAGATCGCGACCAAGAAGGAAGAAATCGCGCAGATGGAGGCGGAGATCAAGGATCAGAACAGCGACCTCAACCAGAGGCTGCGCGTGATGTATGAGACGGGCGACGAGAGCATGCTCGTCGTGCTCCTCGGCTCGGAGAACATCGTGGACTTCATGGCGAACATCGACATGATCAAGGCGATCCACCAGAGCGATCAGGAGCTGCTGGAGCAGATGGAAAAGATGCTCAACGACCTCGAGGCGGCGAAGGCGGAGCTGGAGCAGATCGAGGCGATGCTCGTCTCCGAGAAGGAGGAGATGGAAGCGCAGAAGGCCACGCTGGAGGCCAACAAGGCGCAGCAGGCGGCGGCGGCGGCCGAGGTGCAGTCGATCCGCGACGCGGCGCTGGAGGACATCGAGGCGCTCGAGGCCGAATCGAAGAAGATCCAGGCGGAGCTCGCCGCGCGGCAGAGCACGTGGGAATACGGCGGCGGCGCGATGAGCTGGCCGGTGCAGGGCACGGTGACGAGCGAGTACGGCATGCGGACGAACCCGGTGACGGGGCGCTACGTCCTGCACGCGGGCATCGACATCGGCGTCGGCTACGGCACGCCCGTGCACGCGGCGACGGACGGCGTCGTGACGAAGGCGCAGTGGTACGGCGGCTACGGGAACGCGGTCATCATCGAGCACGGCAGCGGCATCTACACGCTGTACGGGCACAATTCGTCCCTGCTCGTGTCGGTGGGCCAGGCGGTGTCGCGCGGCGACGTGATCGCGCTGGCCGGCTCGACGGGCAACAGCACGGGGCCGCACGTGCATTTTGAGGTGATCGTGAACGGTTCGCCGCAGAACCCGCGGGGGTGGTTGTAAAGTCCGATATATCCGCGCCTCCGGGCGCTTGACGGGAAGTTGCTTTGAGAGTGGGGATGCGCTTTGACAGTTGAAGGGATTTTGATGAAGGTGCTTGCGGCTCGCGGGGTTGCCGGTGAGGCGGCGGCCCGCGAGTTTTTGAACCCACGCCCGCAGCTGACGCACGACCCGCTCCTGCTCCCGGACATGGAGAAGGCGGCGGCCTTCCTCGCGGAGGCGCTCGCGGAGGGGCGGCGCATCTGCGTGTACGGCGACTATGACGTCGACGGGGTCTGCGGCACGTCGCTGCTGGTCTCGTTCCTGAAACAGTATTCGAAATTTGTAACCTGGTACATCCCCAACCGCATCGAGGAGGGCTACGGCCTGAACCGCGAGGCGCTCGCGCAGATCCGCGCGAGCGGCGGCGAGGTGGTGGTGACGGTCGACTGCGGTAGCGTCTCGGTGGACGAGGTGGCGTACGCGCAGGGGATCGGGCTTTCGATGCTCATCACGGACCACCACGAGATGGGGGATGCGCGGCCGGCGTGCCTCGTGGTGAACCCGAAGAGGCCGGGGTCTGCCTACCCCTACCGGGAGATCTGCGGGTGCGCGGTGGCGTTCAAGCTGTGCTGCGCGGTCTACGACAAGGCGAAATCGCGCTTCCCGGCGCAGGGGCAGCCGGCGCGCTCCGTCCTGAGCAATATGATCGACCTGGTGGCGGTGGCCACGGTCGCGGACGTGATGCCGCTGCTCGACGAGAACCGGACGTTTGTGAAATACGGGCTGTCGATGATCCGGCATCAGAAGCGGATGGCGTTCGCGGCGCTGCTCGCGGCGGCGGACATCGAGTCGGCGAGGGTGACGGCGCGCGACATCGCGTTCGGCATCTCGCCGCGCATCAACGCGATCGGCCGGCTCGCGGGCGCGTCGGAGGGGGTGGAGCTGTTCCTGTCCGAGGACCCGGCGCGGGTGCGGGAGATCGCGAAGCGCATGGACGCGCTCAACCGGGAGCGCCAGCAGATACAAAAGCGCTGCTTCGAGGCGTGCATGGAGATCGCGCGCGCGGATGAGGCCTTCCTGCTTTTGCGCCCGCAGTTTGCGCACGAGGGCGTGTCGGGCATCGTGGCCGGCAAGGTGCGCGAGGCGACGGGCCGCCCGTGCGCGGTGCTCGCGCAAACGGAGGAAGGGAACCTCAAGGGCTCGGCGCGCACGGCGGGGCGTCTGGATTTGATCGCGCTCCTGCGCCGGCACGAGGAGCTGTTTTTGCGGCTCGGCGGGCACCAGGCGGCCGCGGGGTTCCTGATCAGCGCGGCGTCGGAGGATGCGCTCCGGCGGGCGCTGTGCGCGGATCTGGATGCGATGCTGCGGGAGGACCCGGATCTGCTCTCGGAGGAGGTTTTGGTCGACGCGGAGATCGCCGCCACGGACGTCCGCGCGGCGTTGGCGCAGGCTTTGGGCGGGTTCGAGCCGTTTGGGAACGGCAACCCGAAACCGGCGCTCTCGTTCAAGGTCCGCGGCTCGGAGATCACGGATGTGCGCACGATGGGCGCGGACGGCTCCCATTTGCGCTTCCGCGCGGCGGGGGTGCCTTGCGTGTTTTTCGGCGGCGCGGAGAAATTCCAGGGCGGCGACGTGGAGATCATCGGGACGCCGGAAATCAACGAATGGCAGGGGCGAAAAAGTCTGCAATTTTCCGTTGCAACGATGCGGATGGTTGTTGTAAAATAATAGTTCGGGTTTAGTATTTCCCAAAAGGAGGAATGAAAACATGTTGCTGCAACCATCGATCAATATCATCCGGCAGAAGGCGGACAGCCGATACACGCTCGTCATCATGGCGGCGAAGCGCGCGCGCGACCTGATAGAGGGCAAGCCCGCGCTCGTCGAGACGGATCCGAACGTGCCTTTGTCGGTTGCGGCCAAGGAGATCGTGGACGGCGAGATCACGTACCGCCGCCCGGCGCCGACGGAGGCGGAGGATCTGCCGTCTTTGATCCCGGCGGATGCGTAGCTATTTCCTGCGGGAAAATCCGGATGCCGCGAAGGCGGAGAGGGACGCCCGCTTCCGGGCGTTTTTTTCGGAGTCGCTTCAGGACTACACGGGGCGCGCTTTTGAGGGGTACTCGTTTCGCTACGGGGCGCACGGGAAGCCGTATTTTGCGGACGCGGCGCTCGCGGGGGTGTTTTTTTCGATTTCGGACACGGCGGGGTGCCGGGTGGTCTGCTTTTCGGAACGCGAGGTCGGCGTGGACGCGGAGAATGTGCGGGCGCGGGCGCGGCTGCCGGAGGAGCGCATGGTGAAGCTGGCGCGGCGGTGGTTTGCGCCGGAGGAGGCGGAGTACGTTGCGGGCGGGTGTTTGTCCGGCAGGAGACGCCCCGTTGGCCGGAGCCCCGACGGCGCTGCGTTTGCCGCAGGGGCTCCGGCCAACGGGGCTTCGCTGGCGGAGCGGTTCTTTTGGGTTTGGACGCGGAAGGAGGCTTTTGTGAAGTGGACGGGTGATGGGATCTGGAGCGGGATGCAGGGGTTTTCTGTGCTCGGCGACGGGCGCATCACTTCCGGGCGCTTCGGAGATGACATCCAGTGGGCGGTCTGCGAGGCGGCTTCATGACGGAGGCGGAGCGGGCGGTCGAGAAGGCTTTGACGTTCCTCGAGCGCAAGGACCGGACGGTGGCCGAGGTGCGCGAGCGGCTCAGCAAGGCGGGGTTTGCGGAAGAGGCGCGCGAGGCGGCGGTGGCGAAGCTCGCGGAGCTTGGTTATTTGAACGACGAGGACTATGCGCGGCGATTTCTGGAGTCGCTGATCGGCAAGGGCCGCGGGCGGATCCGGATCGCGGGCGAGATGCGGCGCAAGGGGCTCGGCGAGGACATGGTGCGCTTTGCGATCGAGGACGGCTACCCGCGCGAGGCGGAAGCGGCGGCGGCGCAGCGGGTCGCGGAGCAGACGGTGCGGGAGATCCCCGCCGCGCTGTGGGAGAGCGAGCCGCGCAAGGCGCAGGAGAAGGTGAGCCGCAGGCTCGTGGGGCGCGGCTTCCCGTACGAGATCATAGGCGAAGTGATGGCACGGTTGAGAAATGAAGGTGAAGGATGATGTTTCGGAATTTGGATGAAAAAGCGATTGCGGAGGTGCAAAACGGGCAGGCGGCGCGCTGGGAAGAAGGCGGGCTGCTGGAGAAATGCACGGAGGACCGGAAGGACCTGCCGGCGTTCGTGTTCTACGAAGGGCCGCCGACGGCGAACGGCAAGCCGGGCATCCACCACGTCATCGCGCGCTCGCTCAAGGACTCGGTGAACCGGTACTGGTCGATGAAGGGCTACTACGTGCCGCGCAAGGCGGGCTGGGACACGCACGGGCTTCCGGTGGAGATCGAGGTCGAGAAGGAGCTCGGCTTCTTCGAGAAGGGCGACATCGAGAAATACGGCATCGCGGCGTTCAACGAGAAATGCCGCGAGTCGGTGTTCAAATACGAGGGGCTCTGGCGCGAGATGAGCCGGCGCATGGGGTTCATGGCGGACATGGACCACCCCTACATCACGCTCGACAACGACTACATCGAGACGGGCTGGTGGATCCTCAAGAAGTTTTTCGACGAGGGGCTGATCTACGAGGGGCACAAGATCCTGCCGTACTGCCCGCGCTGCGGGACGGGGCTGGCTTCGCACGAGGTGTCGCTCGGGTACAAGGAGGTGGCGACGCAGACGGTGGTCGTGATGTTCCGCGCCGTTTCCGACAATAACGAGTATTTCCTTGCGTGGACGACGACGCCCTGGACGCTGGCTTCCAATGTGTCTTTGACGGTGGGGGCGGAGATCGACTACGTGAAGGCGCGCATGACGGACGGCGCGTTCGGCGGGCGCGTGTTCTGGGTCGCGAAGGCTTTGGCCGATTCGGTGCTCGGCGCGGGGAGCTACGAGGTGCTCGAGACGGTCAAGGGCAAGGCGCTCGAAGGCATGGAATACGAGCAGCTGATGCCGTTCGTGGATGTGTACGCGGGCGCGAAGCCCGGCGCGAAGGCGTTTTTTGTGACGGTCGCGGACTACGTCGGCGAGGAGGACGGCACGGGCATCGTGCACACGGCGCCGGCGTTCGGCGAGGATGACTACCAGACGGGGCGCCGTTACGGGCTGCCCGTCCCCAACCCGGTCGACGAGGACGGCCGGTACACGGACACCCCGTGGAAAGGGCGGTTGGTGACCGATGAGGATCTGGCGACGGATATCGTGAAGTGGCTGGCAGGCGAAGGAAAATTATTCAAAAAAGAAAAGATGGCGCACAACTACCCGCATTGCTGGCGCTGCGGGACGCCGCTCATCTATTATTCGAAGCCGAGCTGGTATATCGAGATGACGAAGCTCAAGGACGAGCTGGTCGCCAACAACGGGGCGGTGAGCTGGTACCCGGATTTCGTCGGCGAGAAGCGCTTCGGCAACTGGCTGGAGAATGTGAACGACTGGGCGATTTCCAGGACCAGGTACTGGGGCACGCCGATCCCGATCTGGCGGTGCGCGGACTGCGGCGAGCTGGTGTGCGTCGGGTCGCGGGCGGAGCTGCGGGAGCGGGCGCAGGCGGCAGGGCACGAGATCCCGCTGCGCGCGGACGGGGCGGTGGACATCGAGCTGCACCGGCCGTACGTGGACGATGTCCCCTTGAAGTGCGGGAAGTGCGGCGGGGCGATGGCGCGGGTGCCGGAGGTGATGGACTGCTGGTTTGACTCGGGGTCGATGCCCTATGCGCAGCAGCATTACCCGTTTGAGCACGGGGAGGAGTTTTACGAGAAGCTGTTCCCGGCGGATTTCATCTGCGAGGGGATCGACCAGACGCGCGGGTGGTTTTACTCGCTGATGGCGATCTCGACGTTTGTGGAGAAGGGGCGCGCGCGGGCGCCCGGCGAGCGCGGGGCGGGCGACGCGGGGCGGGCTTCGTACCGGAGCTGCCTCGTGAACGACCTGATCCTCGACAAGAACGGCGAGAAGATGAGCAAGTCGAAGGGCAATACGGTGGATCCGTTTGCGATGTTTGACAAATACGGGGCGGACGCGACGCGGTGGTACCTTTTGTCGACGTCGCCGGCGTGGGTGCCGACGAAGTTTGACGAGGAGGGGCTCAGCGAGACGGCGGCAGGGTTCTTCGGGACGCTGCGGAACGTGTACAAGTTTTTTGTGCTGTACGCAAATCAAGACGGGGTGGATCCGCGGGAGTGGAGCGGACGGGGTAGCCTTGCCGAGGCGGACCGGTGGGTGCTTTCGCGGCTGGCCGGGGTCGTGGCCGGGGTGCGGGCGGACATGGACGCCTATGACCATATGCACGCGACGCGCCGCATCCAGGAGTTTGTCGTCGAGGACCTCTCGAACTGGTATATCCGCCGTTCGCGGCGCCGGTTCTGGGGCAGCGAGCTGACGGAGGACAAGAAGGCCGTGTACGCCACGACGTTCGAGGTGCTCGTGACGGTCAGCCGGCTCATGGCGCCGTTTGCGCCGTTCCTCGCGGACGAGATGTACCAAAACCTCACGGGCGGCGAGGACGTTTCCGCGTCCGTGCACCTGACGGCGTTCCCGGAGGCGCGCGAGGACGATGTGGATCCGGCGCTCGAGGAGCGCATGGAGGTCGTGCGGCAGGTCGTGTCGCTCGGGCGCGCGGTGCGCGAGAAGGAGCGGCTGAAGGTGCGCCAGCCCCTGCCGGCGGTGCTCGTGGACGGCCGGTACCAGCCGCTGATCGGCGGCATGGCGGACCTGATCATGGAGGAGCTCAACATCAAGGAGGTGCGCTTCGCCGAGGACCGGGCGGCCTATATGGACTACCAGCTCAAGCCAAATTTCAAAGCGGCGGGGCCGGTGTTCGGGCCGAAGGTGAAGCTGTTCGCTGCGGCGCTCGCGGCGCTCGGCGGCGAGGAGGCCGCGGCGTTTGTCGCATCGCTGGAGGCGGGCGGCCAGGGCTCACCGCTTTTGGTCGACGGTGAGGAGACCCGGGTCACGGCGGATCTCGTGGACGTGAAGATTTCCGCGAAGGAGGGCTTCGCGGTCGGCATGGAGGGCGGCGTGTACGTCATCCTCGACACGGCGCTCTCGCCGGAACTGCTGCGCGAAGGCCTCGCGCGCGAGCTCGTCAGCAAGGTGCAGCAGCTGCGCAAAAGCGCCGATCTGGACATGATGGACCGCATCGCCATCTACTGCGCGGCGGACGAGGAGGTCGGCGCGATGCTCGCGGAGTACGACGCCTGGATCCGGCAGGAGACGCTCGCGGACGAGATCACGGGCACGCAGCCGTCGCCGGCGACCGAGGCGCAGGAATACGACCTCAACGGCCACAAGGCGATGCTGGGCATCGCGAAGCGGAGTGGTGTATAATACAAAATTATAGCGAGGGTATGATGATGAAAAAAAGACTGTTTTCCATAACAATTCCGTTGCTCGCCTTGGTATTGCTGGCGGCGACGGCGCTTGCCGGCTGCGATGGCGGGGGCTCGTCCTCCGGCGCGTCCGGCGCGTCCGGTGGCTCTTCCGGCGAAGCCGCGTCCGGCGGCGCTGCTACGGGCGCTGCCACCGCGAGCCTGGCGAAGGAGGTGCAGGAGCTCATCGGCGTCGATGCGGTGTACTGGACGACGCCGGAGCCGGCGCACTACCACCTGTTCGCGGACTGCTCCGAGCTGGCCGCCTCCCTGGGCGAGGCCACCCCGCAGAGCGGTACGACGGCGCAGGCGGCCGGCGCGGCGCCCGGCGCGTCGCTCTGCCTGCTGTGCATGAGCCGGGCGCTGAGCACGCAGGGACTGCCGGGCAACCTCGCGGTCGAGGGGAAATCCACCATCGCGACGAAGCCGGCGGAGGGCGTGACGGCCCCGGACGTCTACTACCAGGACGGCTACCGCGCGACGGTGTCCTCGGACGAGGGCCTGCGGCTGCGCAAGGGGCCGAGCACGGAGTCCGAGATCGTGTCCGTCCTTTCGAAGGGCGACAAGATGGACGTCCTCGGCATCAGCAACGAGGTGGCCGACTGGGTGTATGTCCGCTACGACATCTACGAAGGCTGGGTCGCGGCGCAATACCTCACCTTCGAGGGCACCGGCACGCTCGTCGACACGGACTGACGGCCGATGGCGCCAAAAGCGTCGAAGGCGCGGGCCGGCAAGGCGTCGAAGGCGCGGGACGGCAAACCGCCAAGGCCGACGGCCAGCAAGGTTTTGCTTCTGGTTGGGGCGGGCCTGCTCTTGAACGCCCTGGCCCTCGGCAATTTCTTCAACCAAAACC
This sequence comes from Eubacteriales Family XIII. Incertae Sedis bacterium, assembly GCA_031272365.1. GTDB lineage: Bacteria > Bacillota > Clostridia > Peptostreptococcales > Anaerovoracaceae > WRFF01. The sequence continues at coordinate 9,801 of JAISTX010000085.1, read as the reverse complement.
TCGGCGTCTGGGTCGAGGCCGGCATCGGCGCCTGCTTCCTGGCCTACGGCCTGCTGTGGGGGCGGCTCGGGGGGCTGCGCTGGCTGCGCGCGCTCGTGGCCGTCGCCTGCGCCGTGCCCCTCGGGCTCGCGCTGTTCCTCGGCATCTACGGCAGCACCGACAACACGACACACCGGGAGGACGTGATCCTCGTGCTCGGCGCGGGCCTCAGCGGGGAGGAGGTCAGCCCGACGCTCGCGGCGCGGCTCGACGCGGCGATCGCCTACCGGGAGGAGAACCCGGACGCGCTCGTCATCCTGTGCGGCGGCCAGGGGCCTTCGGAGGACATCACGGAGGCCGAGGCGATGTGGCGCTATCTCGAAAGCCACGGCGCGTCCACGGACAATGTATTCAAGGAGGACACCTCCACCTCCACCGCGGAGAACCTCGGCAACGCCATCGCGCTGATGGAGGGGCTGGGGGATGGCTACGGGTTTGCGTCGGCGTCGGACGCGGAGGTGGCCATCGCCACCAGCGCCTCGCACGCCTACCGCGCGGAGCGGATGGCGGCGCAGGGCGGGCTCAGCGCGACGCATGTCAAGGGCGCCGGCGTCCCCTGGTACCGCGTCGTCTCCACCTACCTGCGCGAGGACCTCGCCGTCCTGCGCCTGTGGGTCTTCCCCGAGTCGGTCGGGTCGGACTGAGGCGCCGTTTTTTAGCCTGATTTTAATTTTCGCTTAATCACCGTTTTCTTCTGTTTTCATCTCGCTGCGGTAGTATGGCTTCATTGGAACACAAGAGGCACCCCGGCAGGGGAAGGAGGAGAAAATGAAAAAGATGATGATGCAAAAGATGGCCTTGCTGGGGCTCGTGGCGATGATCGGCGCTTCGCTGGCGTTCGGCGGGTGCTCGGTGGCGGCAGAAGCGGCTTCGGCGGCGGCGTCCAACGCCATCGACGTGGTGGCGGAGAAGTCGGAAGGGGCCGCGGACAAAGCGGAGAGTCTGGCGGAAACGGGCGGCGAGATCGCCGGGGCCGGGGCGGCGAGCTTTATCGGCTCGACGGCGGCCGGCATCGGGAAGAGCTTCAACAAGCAGGTGGTGGAGCGCCTGGAATACCTCGAGATCTCGGTCAACGATGTGGACGAGGAGAAAACACCGGACGGCACGGTCTTCGCGATCGAGCTGACGATCAAAAACTCGGCGCCGGCCAACGAGAAGCTCTATGTGGACGTGCTGCTGGACGGCGACTACCTGCTGGCGTGCGACCAGGACGACTACGTATACACCCTCAGCACGTACGGCCTGGACGGGTACACGGGCAATCAGGGCCTCAACTACATCCCGACAGGCAAGAGCCGGCTCACCGTGTACACGACGATGAGCGGCAACAACACATTTGACCACTTGCTCTTCCTCGGGGAGGACATAGGCGACTGACCTTTCCACCCCCCTCTCATAGCAGGGGCTGCCGACATCAGCACAGGCAGCCCCTTTCTCTTGCTCATATTCCGCGACGCCCCCGGCGAGATTGTGTTAAAATAGCCCGGTATGGATATTATCGGGATTCTGATAGGAACGCCACTCGGGCATTTGATGCGTTGGTGCTATGAGGTGACAGGCGGCTACGGGGCGGCCATCATCCTCTTTACCGTTTTCACGAAGGTCATCCTGTTCCCGCTCTCGCTCATCGCGCAGAAAAACTCCATCAAGATGGTGCGCATGCAGCCGCTGCTCACCGACATCCGCGCCTACAACTCGGGCGACGGCCCCCGGATCGCGGCGGACACCAAGGCGCTCTACAAAAAAGAGCGGTACAGCACGATCGCGGGCATCCTCCCGCTGCTGCTCCAGATACCGATCATCCTGGGCCTCATCCACGTGGTCTACCAGCCCGCGTCGCAGTACGAAAACACGATCTTCGCGGGCATCGACCTTGCGCTGGTGCCGTCCCCCGGGAGCATCACGCTCATCTGGCCCGTCCTGTCGGGCGTGAGCGCGTTCGTGCTCTCCTGGGTGCAAAACCGGTACAACGTGCTGCAGGTCGAGCAGGGCTTCATCGGGAAATGGGGCATGGCGATCTTCCTCGTCGCCTTCTCCGCCTATTTCGCCTACGCGGTGCCGGGCGCGCTCGGCCTCTACTGGACGGCGAGCAACCTGCTCTCCATCCCCGTGCTCTTCCTCTGCAACCTGATCTTCAATCCGAAGAAATACATCGATTATTCCGATACGGCCCGGAAGGCGAAGCCCGCGAAGGAGGCGGTCCGCGCCTCGCGCGAGGAGAAGCGCGCCTTGCGGGAGCGGGAGCGGAAGGACGCGGCGCGGTTTTTCGCGGAGCCCGTGAAGCAGGTCGTCTTCTACTCGGAGGCGAACGGGTTCTGGCGGTATTTCGACCGCATCATCGCCTACATCGTGGGGCATTCCGACGTCGTCGTGCACTACGTCACCAGCGACCCGGACGACCGCATTTTTGAGAATAACCACCCCCAGCTCCGCGCCTACTACATCGGGCCGAAGGCACTGACCTCTTTCATGATGAAGATGGACGCCGACATGGTCGTGATGACGATGCCGGACCTCGAGACGTTCCACATCAAGCGCTCCATCGTGCGCAAGGACATCGAGTACATCTACACCGACCACGGGATGGATTCCTACCACATGGTCTTGCGGGAGCACGCGCTCGACCATTTCGACACGATCTTCGTGTTCGGGCCCAACCACATCGAGGAGGTGCGCGAGACCGAGCGCGTCTACGGGCTGCCGGAAAAGACGCTGGTCAAGACGGGCTTCGTTTTCCTCGACTCCCTGCTGGAGCAGGTGGCGGCGCTCGGCGAGCAGGCCCACCCGAAGAAGCGGATCCTCATCGCGCCGTCGTGGCAGATGCACAATATCATGGATTCGTGCCTGGACGACATCCTGTCCGCCCTGCTCGGGCACGGCTACGAGGTGACGGTGCGGCCGCACCCGGAGTTTGTGAAGCGGTTCCCCGCCAAGATGGAGCGCATCCTCGGGAAATACGCGGGGCGGGCCGGGGACGAGCTGCGCTTCGACACGGATTTTTCGAGCAGCGCGTCCATCTACACGGCGGATCTGGTCATCACGGACTGGTCGTCGATCGCGCAGGATTTTTCGTACGCGACGAAGCGGCCGACGCTCTTCATCAACACGCCGATGAAGGTCATCAACCCCGCGTGGGAGCGCATCCCCTGCGTGCCGCTCGGCATCTCGCTCCGGAACCAGCTCGGCGTCTCCATCGACACGGACAAGCTGGAAACGCTCCCGGACGCCGTCGCGGACCTGCTGTCCAGATCCGGCGAGTACAAGGACCGCATCGCGCAGATCCTGGACTACTATATCTTTGACATCGGCCGCGGCGGGGAGGGCGGCGGCGCGTACATTGTCGCGCGCTGCCGCGAAAACGAGGCGGGGAGGGGGCGCAAGGGATGAAGAAGACGCGACTCTGCCGCCGCCTTGTGCTGGCCTACTGGGTGCTGGCCTTCACCGCGCTCCTGCCGCGCGCGGCGTTTGCGTATATCGACCCCGCGACGACGACCTACCTGATACAGATCGTGGCGGCCGTCGTGATCTCGGCCGGCGTCGGCATCAGCGTGCTCGTGTACAAGCTCAGGGCCGGCGCGACCAATATACGGATGGGGTTCCTGGCGCTGCAGATCAAGCTGTCGGGGAAAAAGGCGGAAGGCGAAACGCCGGGCGCCGCAGGCGCCCGGGGCGCAGGCGCCGAAAAGGCCCCGCCGGTGCGGGAGACGTTCCCGGCGATCGTGCGGCCCGGCGACCTCGAGAAGATGAAGGAGAAGATGCCGGCGTTTCTGCGGGAGACCGCGACGCCCCGGCCGGCGACCGGCGAGGCGCAGCCGGCCGCAGCAGCAGAGGGCAAATGGCGCGCGCTGTGGCGCGACGACCGTCCCTACTGGAAGCGCCTGCTGTTCTGCGCGCTGGTTTTTGCGTCCATCGCCTTCACGTTCATCATCTTCGGCGTCGTCGACCTGACGCAGGCGAACGCGAGCATGCTCCCGTTCCGGTTTTCCGACATTCAACGGGAGATACTCCTCGTCGCGCTCGCGGTTTTCGCGGCGCCGACCATCGTCCTGCCCGTCCTCAGGGGCCGCGTCTACGACTTTTTCCTGTGCCTGGCGCTGGGCCTTCTGGTCGCCGGGTACGTGCAGGGCAACTACCTCAACAGCGGCCTCGGCACGATGACGGGCGACGCCATCGCGTGGGAGGAGCTCATGCCGAAGACGCTCGTCAACCTCGGCATCTGGGGCGGCATCCTGCTGTTCTTCTTTGTGCTGCACTACTTCACGCCGAAGGGGTGGCGGGCGGCCGGGGCGGTCCTCTCCGCCGCGGTCATCGGCATACAGCTCGTGGCGCTGTCCACGATCCAGTCGTCAGGCGCGCTGAACGCGGCGGCCGCGGATCCGGCGCAGGAGGTGGAGGGCGTGCTCACGACGGAGGGGCTCTACGAGGTCTCGTCCGGCAGCAATATTATTGTCATCATACTCGACCGGCTCGACGACGAATATCTGGAAGAGATCGAGGCGGGCGACGAGGCGTTTTTCGCACCGCTCGACGGCTTCACGCGGTATACCAATTTCGTCACGCACTACCCGGCCACGATGCCGTCCATCCCGGAGTTCCTGACCGGCAAGTACTGCTACTTCGACATCGACCAGACGACGTGGCTCAACGAGGCTTGGGGGGAGTCGACGTTCCTGCCGGAGCTGAAGTCGCACGGCTACACGGTGAAGCTCTATTCGGAGAAGGGGTCGGTGTACGACGAGATCCAGCAGGTGATGGGCATCGCCGACAACACGAGCGTCGAGCGGCTGGCGCTGGACACGCGCGAAGCGGCGAAAAAGATGCTGGGGCTCTCCGCCTACCGGTTTGCGCCCGACGCGCTGAAGCCCTCGTTCTGGTCGCCGGCCAACGATTTCGGGCGCCTCGTCTATGCGGAGGGCGACGGGAGCGAGCCGTACGTCATCGACGACGTGCATTATTACGAAGGCCTCACGGAGCAGGGGCTGAAGGTGGCGGGCGACGGCGGCCATTTCACCTTCCTGCACATGCAGGGCTCCCACGACCCGCTCAACTACGACGAGAGCCTCCAGCACGTGGCCTCCCCGTCGATCATCCAGCAGACGCGCGGGGCGTTTACGATCGTCTACGACTACCTGGACCAGCTGCGCGGGCTCGGCCTGTACGAGAGCTCGACGATCATCATCATGGGGGACCACGGCTGGCCGAACAATTCCGCCCAGCCCGAGGTGGAGCAGCCGACGCTGGCGGGGCTCCTCATCAAGCCGGCCGGGGCGCCTTCGGCGCCGCTTGCCGTGAGCAACGTGCCGCTGGCCTCGGAAAACCTGCGGGCGACGATCGTCCAGGTGGCGGGCGGCGACCCCGCGCCGTACGGGGTGCCGGTGGCGGAGGTGCCGGAGTCCGACCAGACGCCGCGGAAGTATTTTTGGAAATGGCCGTCGCCGGAGGGCAACGGCGAGAACCACCTGCTCATGTACGATGTCATCGGCGACGGGACGGACATCGCAAACTGGCACTACACCGGCTCGATCGAGAACATCCCGTACAACTACTGACAGATCAAGAAAGGAGAAAGTGATGTTCAAAAAAAAGAAGGCGCCGAGCCCGGTTTACCGGGACTTGCTATCGCGGTACCTGGGGCCCGCGCTGCAGCACCAGCGGGCGTTCGGGCGCGAGGTCGTGCAGGACCAGGAGTGGTTCGTGGACTTCGGGGATGGGACTATCCGGTTCGGCGAGCGGAAATACCCGGTGCAGTTCATCGGCACAGAGTCGGACGTCAGCCACACCTGGCTGTGGGGCGTGGAGAACGTGAACGGGTACCCGGAGGACGTCCTCACGGTGGTGAACCAGTTTTTCAACCCGTTCGTGCTGCAGAACGTGCCGGACCTTGCGAAGACGCACCTGCGGCTGAGCGGGGCGGTGAACGGGCATTTCATCGCGTCGATCATGGCGGCCATGGCGAAGCCGCCGTTCTGCTACTACCGCTGCCCGTACGAGAACGGGGCGGCCTTCGTGCTCGTGGGCGGGGTGCCGGAGCAGGTCTTCGCGCCGGTGGGCGTGGAGACGGCAGCGGAGATCATCATGAACCTCATACAGCAGGCCGAGCTGGACCACTGGGTGCTCGCGGAGAGCATGTTGGGGAAAAACGCGGTTTCGGTGGCGGAAGCGGGCGGGCAGCCGGCCGGGGCCCCGGGCGAACGGTCGCTCACGGGCACGTTCGCGGACGGGCGCGCGCTGGTGGTGTCGTTCGACGGGAAGGGGCGCATCGCGAACCTGTCGTACTAGCCCGCCGCGCGGTAGCGGCTTGCCCGCGTGGACAAATTTCTCTTATATGCGTGAATGCCCGCCTGCGGGGGCACGATTTTTGTCGAATAACGCAGCCTGATGCCGGAAATGCGTCGATTTCGGGCGCCAGCTGCGACGCGGTTCACTCATTTAAGCGAAATTTGACCACGGCGCCCCGCTTGCCGGCGGCGGATGAGGAGCAGCACGCCGATGAGGGCGGCGATCGTCACGGGGAGGCAGACGGCCGCGCTGCGGACGAAGCCCGCCAGCACGAAGCCGGCGCAGGAGACGGCGGCGGCGGTCAGCGCGTAGGGAAGCTGCGTGGTGACGTGGCTCACGTGGTCGCACTGCGCGCCGGCCGAGGCCATGATCGTCGTGTCGGAGATCGGCGAGCAGTGGTCGCCGCAGACCGCGCCCGCGAGGCAGGCGGACATGCCGATGATCATGAGCACCGGGTCGTTTTTCTCGAAGACGGCGACGACGATGGGGATGAGGATGCCGAACGTCCCCCAGGACGTGCCCGTCGCGAACGCGAGCAGGGCGGCGACGACGAAGATGATGGCGGGCAGGAAGTTTGCGAAGCCCGCCGCGCTCTTTTCCATGGCGCCCGCGACGAAGACGTCCGCGCCGAGGCTGCCCGTCATCTCCTTGAGCGTCCAGGCAAACGTCAGGATGAGGATGGCGGGCGCCATCGCCTTCAGCCCCTCGGGGATGCACTCCATGCAGCGCGCAAACGGCAGCACGCGGCGCACGAGGTAGAGGATGAGCGTGACGGCGAAGCCCGCCGCGCTGCCGAGCAGGAGCCCGACGGACGCGTCGCTTGCCGCGAAGGCCTCCGCGACCGTTTTGCCCTCGAAGAAGCCGCCCGTGTAGAGCATGCCGGTGATGCAGCCGGCGATGAGCACGAGGATCGGCAGCACGAGGTCGAGCATCGTGCCGCGCCCCTCCTGCTCGGAGGGCGACCCCTCGGCGTGCGCGTACGGCCGCGCCTCCGTCGTGTACAGGTCGCCCGCCGCCGCGTTGCGCTCATGGACGCGCATCGGGCCGTAGTCGACCCGCAGCAGCACGAGCGCAAACATCATGACGACCGTCAGGATCGCGTAGAAATTGAAGGGGATCGCGCGCAGGAAGATCAGGAACCCGTCCTCGCCCTCGACGAAGCCCGTGACGGCCGCCGCCCACGAGGAGACGGGGGCGATGATGCAGACGGGCGCCGCCGTCGCGTCGATGAGGTAGGCGAGCTTCGCGCGCGAGATGCGGTGCGTGTCCGTGACGGGCCGCATGATGCTGCCGACCGTGAGGCAGTTGAAGTAGTCGTCGATGAAGATCAGCAGGCCGAGGCAGACCGTCGCGAGCTGCGCGCCCACGCGCGTCTTGATGCGCGCGCCGGCCCAGGCCCCGAAGGCCCGCGACCCGCCGGCGCGGTTCATCATGACGACGACCATGCCGAGCACCGCGAGGAAGATCAGGATGCCCACGTTCCATGGGTCGGAGAGGACGACGAGGAAGCCGTCCCGGAACACGTGCAGCACCGTCCCCTCGAACGAGAAGCCGGAGAACAGGATGCCCCCGATGACGATGCCGATCAGGAGCGAGCTGTACACCTCCTTGGTGATCAGCGCGAGCGCGATCGCGACAATCGGCGGCACGAGCGCCAGGAAAGTGCCGAAGTATACCGGATTTGTTATTTCAGATGCCATACGGATCTCCTTCCCACATATATGGTTTATAGTACCACATCAAATAATGGTATAATGAATTTTTGTGTGAAGGAGCATGGATATGGGCAAATACGATGAGTATGTAAATCCTTTGACGGAGCGTTACGCCGGGCCGCAGATGAGCCGCCTGTTTTCGCCGCAGCACAAATTCGAGACGTGGCGCAGGCTGTGGGTCGCGCTCGCGGAGGCGGAGCGGGAGCTCGGCCTGCCGATCACGGCGCAGCAGATCGACGAGCTGCGGCGGTTTGAGCGCGACATCAATTTCGCGGTCGCGGAGCGGCAGGAGCGGAAGGTGCGGCACGACGTGATGGCGCACGTCTACGCCTACGGGCAGCAGGCGAAGGGCGCGGCGGGTATCATCCACCTCGGCGCGACGAGCGCGTACGTCGGCGACAACACCGACATCCTCGTCATGCGCGAGGCGCTGGCGCTCGTGGCCAAGGAGCTGGCGCAGCTGATGAAGGCGCTCGCGGAGTTTGCGATGAAATACCGCAAGATGCCGACGCTCGGCTTCACGCATTTCCAGCCCGCGCAGCTCGTGACGGTCGGCAAGAGGGCCGCGCTGTGGCTGCAGGATTTCTACCTCGACTACCAGGAAATAACCGCGCTGTCGCGCGCGCTGCCGTTGCTCGGCGTGAAGGGCACGACGGGGACGCAGGCGAGCTTTTTGGAGCTGTTCGGGGGCGACCACGCGAAGGTGAAGTGGCTGGAGGCGATCGTCGCGGAGAAGCTCGGGCTGACCGTCTTGGACGTGGTCGACCTGTCCGGGCAGACGTACACGCGCAAGCTCGACTACCGGGTGCTGTCGGCGCTGTCCGGCGTCGCGCAGTCCGCGAGCAAGATGGCGACGGACATCCGCCTGCTGCAGAGCATGAAGGAGGTCGAGGAGCCGTTCGAGATCTCGCAGATCGGCTCGTCCGCGATGGCCTACAAAAGGAACCCGATGCGGTCGGAGCGCGTGTGCTCGCTGGCCCGGTACCTGATGGGCCTGCCCGCCGTCTGCGCGGCGACCGAGGCGACGCAGTGGTTCGAGCGGACGCTCGACGACTCGGCGTGCCGGCGCGTCGTGATCCCCGAGGGCTTCATGGCGGCGGACGCCATCCTGTCCATCCTGCGCAACGTGAGCGCGGGGCTCGTCGTCAACGAAAAGGTCATCCAGGCGCACGTGCTCGCCGAGCTGCCGTTCATGGCCACGGAGAACATCCTGATGGCGGCGGTGATGAAGGGCGGCGACCGGCAGGCGCTGCACGAGCGCATCCGCGTGCACTCGATGGCGGCGGCGGCCGAGGTGAAGCAGAAGGGGCGGGCGAACGACCTGCTCGCGCGCATCGCGGCGGACCCGGCGTTCGGGCTCGGCGCGGAGGAGATCCGCGGGCTGCTCGACCCGCGGCTGTACACGGGGCGGAGCGCGGAGCAGGTGACGGAGTTTGTGGGGCGGAGGATCCGCCCGGTCACGCGGAAGCTGGCGGCGGAGGAAGCTGTCGATCTGAAGGTTTAGGATTGGGAATTGAGAATTGGGAATTGAGAATTGAGAATTGAGAATTGAGAATTGAGGATTGAGAATTGAGAATTGAGAATTGATTGGTGAGTTTTGTTGTTGTGGAAGAATTGATTGGTGAGTTTTGTTGTTGTGGAAGAATTGATTGGTGAGGTTTGTTGTTGTGGAAGAATTTTTTTTGGTATTGGAGATTGATTTATGAGTCGGGCTGCTGAGATTTTGCGGGATAGCCGGAAGATAGTTTTGAAGGTGGGGAGCAATGTG
>JAISTX010000067.1 GCA_031272365.1 Eubacteriales Family XIII. Incertae Sedis bacterium | reverse complement strand
TGAAATACGGCCTTGACTCCCCGAAATTCCGCGGCGGCGTCAGCTCGCTCGCCGAGACAATGGGCCGCCGCCTGAAGCGCGCGGACGTCCTGACCAACTTCGACCCGACGCCGGTGGAGGAGAAGATCGCGGTGTGACGGCTAAAACATATATGTAAAATATAAGAGGAGGAGTATGATGCAAAAGAAAAGAGGGGTTCTGCTGGGATTTCTAATCCTTTCCCTGGTGGTGGCCACCGCCTGCTCGGGCGGGGGCTCGGGCGACGCGTCGGGGGCTTCCGCTGCGGGGTCTTCGGCGGCCGCCGGGTCGTCCGGGGACGGCGAAGTGAAAACCGTGACGTTTGCAAACTGGGCGGCGGCGGAGGAATCCACGCAGCCGTACATCGCGGAGGTCATCAGCGCCTTCGAGGCGGAAAACCCGAACATCAAGATCGACGTGCAGAGCATCCCGGTGTCGGACATCCTGAAAGAGGTGACGATCCAAGCGACGGCCGGCAACGCGCCGGACATCGCGCAGATCTCGAGCGACAACGTGCTGCAGCTGCAGACGGCTGGCCTGATCCAGCCGCTCGACGACCTGCTCGGCGCGGACTTCCAGGCGGATCTATATCCGGATCTCTATGACTCGATCGGCGTGGTCGACGGCAAGCACTACGCCTCGCCGTGGGCCAACAGCACGCACGGCTTCTTCTACAACCGCAAGCTGCTGGAGCAGGCCGGCCTCGACCCGGACAGCCCGCCGAAGACGATCGATGAGCTGAAGGAGGCGCTGACGGTCGCGCGCGAGAAGCTGCCGGATGACGTCATCCTCCTGCAGGCGGACACGACGGTGCGGACGCTCGGGCTGACGCAGCAGTGGCCCTTCCTCGTCGCGTTCAACGACGGCGTGGCGCCGTTCACGCTGGAAGGCGAGGTCAACTTCAACACGGAGGGCATCAAGGAGTACATGGAATTCATGCGCTGGGCCGTCGACGAGAACATCACGCTGCCCGGGCTGAAATACGGGGAGTTCCGCCCCTACGCCGCCCAGGACAAGCTGCTTTTCGGCAACGACGTGTCCTGCTTCGACGGCATCGTCCGCTCGCTGAACGAAGAGCTGACGCCGGAGATCCTGTACGAGACCTGGGGCGCGACCGCGCTGCCGGGCACGAACGCCGGGGTGCAGGCGACGCCGGTGCAGGCGCATTCGCTCGTGATCTTCGAAGGCTCCGATGTAAGCGAGGAGGCGGCGCTGTTCCTCGAGTACCTCGTGGCGAGCGACGCCGGCCTCAACGACTATATCGCGCCGACGGGCTGGGTGCCCGCCGTGCAGAGCGCGAACGAGAAATCGCCCGCCATCGCGGAGAACCCGATCGTCACCTCCTTCATCGAGGACGTCGTCCCGACGGGCACGACGCTGCCCACGGGCCCGGACTACACCTCCTATGCGGAGATCATCATGACCGCCGTGCAGCAGGTCATCACGACGGACGACGAGATACAGCCGATCCTGGACGACGCGCAGGCGCAGCTCGAAGCGCTGTTCTAAGGCATGCTACACGTTCTTGCGGGCGGGCACGTATCCGGCAACAGCTACCGGATAGACAAAAACAACAGGCTGGCGTCAATCCTCCTGGCGCCAGCCGTCGTTGTGGTCGGGTTCGTCTCGCTCTACCCACTGGCCTATTCGGGGTATCTGTCCCTGTTCAACTACCGGCTGACGCGGCTGGACGAGATGGGCTTTGACCCGACGGCCAACATCGGGAAATTGCTTGCCGACAGCCTGTTCGCCAAATCCCTCGGCAACACGCTCGTGGTCACGGCGTTCACCGTCGGCATCGGGCTCGTGCTCGGCATGGTCTTCGCCCTCGTGCTCGACCAGCTGACCGAGCGGTTCGAGAAGCTGCGCGGCATCCTCATCATGCCCTGGGTGATCCCGGGCATCGTCGTCGGCTATCTGTTCATGTACATCTTTGACGGCAACGTCGGCGTCGCAAATTATTTATTGCAGACGATGGGGTTCATCGACGCGAAGATCCCGTGGCTCATGCGCGGGGACACAGCGATGGCCGCGATCATCGTGGCGAATGTCTGGAACCAGACGCCGTTCTATACGCTCATGTTCGCGGCGGCGCTGAAGGGGATCCCCGTCAGCGTCAAGGAGGCGGCCTACGTGGAGGGGGCGAGCCGCGCCTCCGAATTTTTCCGCGTGACGCTGCCGCAGATCAAGACGGTCGTCGTCATCACGTCGCTGCTCGAGATCATCCGCAATTTCAACAATTTCCCGATCATCTTCACGATGACGGGCGGGGGGCCGGCGCACGAGACGCTGACGAGCGTGCTGTACATCTACAAGGTCGCGTTCGACCAGTACGACATGGGCTATGCGTCGTTCATCGGCGTGATCTGGGTGGCCATCCTCATGGGGCTGGCGATCCTGTACATCCGCCTGCTGAACCCAAAGGAGGCGCGGTCATGATGCGCCGGCGGCACCGGGCGGCCGGGAAGGCCGGGCTCGCGATCCTCGTCGCTGTGATCCTGTTGTGGACCCTGTTCCCCGTCTACTGGATGGTCAGCACGAGCCTGAAATCGCCGACCGCCGTGTTCTACAACCCGCCGGAGCTCTTCCCGGCGGAGCCGACGGCCGAAAACTACGGCAAGCTGGCGGGCGGCACGGTGGGGTTCACGCCGATCAGCCGGTTCTTCGCGAACAGCTCCATTGTATCCGGCGTGACGATCGTCGTCGCGGTGCTGCTCGCGCTCTTTGCGTCCTACGGGCTGTCGCGGTTTTCGTTCCGCCTGAAAAGGCCCGTGCTCGTCGGCGTGCTGATCTCGCAGATGTTCCCTCTGGTCGTGATGCTGACGCCGCTGTACATCCTGTACATCCACACGGGCATGATCAACACGTACCGGGGGCTCGTGATCGCGTTCACGGGCTTCACGCTGCCGTTTTGCATCTGGATGCTGAAGAGCTTCATGGACACGATCCCGCGCGAGCTCGACGAGGCGGCGATCATCGAGGGCTGCAGCCGGCTGGGCGTGCTGCGCCGGGTGGTGCTGCCGCTGCTGGCGCCCGGCCTCGCGGCGACGGGCATCTTCGCGTTCCTCGATGCATGGAACAATCTGCTGTTTCCGATGTCGCTGACGACGGACGTCTCGATGAAGACGCTGCCGCCCGGCATGATCCTCGCGTTCGGCGGGGAGTTCAAGCACGACTGGGGCGGCATGATGGCGGCCTCCGTGCTCGTGGCGCTGCCCGTCGTGGCCGTGATGGTGTTTTTGCAGAAGTATCTGGTGAGCGGGCTGACGGCCGGCTCGGTGAAGGACTGAGGAAGGGAAGATGGCGCAGGGGCAATCGGATTGGCGGGCATGGGAGCCGGGGCTTGCGGAGGTGGTGAAAAGGCACCCGAAGGTGTCGCCGTTCGTGATCCTCAAGACGGACGTGCAGCGGCGCGGCGCCGTGCTGACGGAGCGCGCGCGGCGGGCGATCCGGCCGGAGAAGGACTCGACGCTCTACCGCGGCATCAACCTCGAGAGCAACGCGGACATCCCGTGGGGCTTCCTGCTGCGCGACGGCACGAGCGTCCTGTGCACGATCGAGGCCGAGGATCCGGACCGCTTCGAGCGCACGCGCGAGCCCTATACGATCGACTACGTGGACGGGAAGCACGTGCTGGCGGACGAGGGAAAGGCGCTGGAGGCAATAACATGGATCCCGACCCCTGCCTATACGTGGAAGAAGACGCGGAAGGGGACGCCGATGTGGCAGGTGCTCATCGCCCGGCCGCAGCGCATGGACATCAACCTGTACCAGACCTGCGACTTCTGGAAGGACGGGGGGATGGGCTGCCGGTTCTGCGTGGCCGGCGCGACGATGAAGGCGACGAAGCACGACAAGGCGGAGATCCCCGACCTGGACGACATCGAGGACGCGGTGCGCGAGGCACTGAAGCAGCCCGGGCGGTACCGGTCCGTGTTCCTGTGCTCCGGCACGATCCTCACGGGCGCGGAGCCGCAGGACGACGAGGTGAACCTCTACATCGAGATGCTGCAGCGCGTCGGGAAATACTTCACGGAGCGCAAGGTCATGTCGCAGATCGTGGCGACGGCCTTCACGGAGAAGCAGCTGCGCCGGCTGCACGACGAGACGATGCTCTGCGGCTACACGGCGGACCTGGAGGTGCTCGACGAGGAGCTGTTCTCGTGGATTTGCCCAGGCAAGGCGAAGCACATCGGCTACCGCGAATGGCGGGAGCGGCTGTACCGGGCGGCGGACATCTTCGGCCCCGGGCGCGTGAGCTCCGGCGTCGTGTCCGGCGTGGAGATGGCACAGCCGCATGGTTTTTCGGACGAGGACGAGGCGCTGCGCGTCTACCTCGCCGAGGCGGAGAACCTCGCAAGGCACGGCGTGAGCATCTCGCAGCAGATCTTCCATGTGGAGCCTGGCTCCGTGTTTTTCCGGCAGCGGACCGCGACGCTCGAATACCTTACGGCGTTCGCAGAGGGGCTCGATGCGCTGTCGAGGAAATACGGGCTCACTTGCCACTGCGACGACTACCTGACGTGCGGCAACCACCCGAACACGGATATGGCGCGCGCCTGGCAGGGAGGGGGGAGATGAAGGAGAAGCTACGGGCGCTGCTCGAAGACCCGCGCTGCGTCAAGGCGCTGGCGACCGTGGGGGAGGCGGGCGCCCCGCACGTCGTGTACAAGGACTCGATGCGCTTGGACGCGGACGGGAATCTGGAATTCTACGAGATGGTCGAGACCTCCCAGACCGGTCGGAACCTCGTCCACTGCCTGTGGTATGGGAAAGAGGTCGCTGTCAACCTGCTCGGCAGCGGCGGGGAGAGCCTGCAGATCAAGGGCGTGCCTGTGCGCGCCGTCGTCTGCGGGGACGCGTTTGAAGCCGCGTACGTGAAGCTGCGGGAGCGGTACGGCGGGGACGCCGACCTGTCCGCCATTTGGACGGTCGAGGTGCGGGAGGTGCGCGGGAACGGGCTGGCGCACAGGCTTGCGCGGCAGCGGGAGCGGTTCCCGCTGATCGGTCACATCGACCGGTTTGTCGACCGGGAACGAATCGGAGAGTAAGGGCGGGATATGGCGGGCATATTATTCAAAAATGTCGGGAAGACGTATCCCGGGATGGGCGGCACAAAGGCCGTCCGGGATTTCAACCTGGCGGTTGAGGACAAGGAATTCGTCGTCATCGTCGGGCCGTCCGGCTGCGGGAAGTCCACGACGATCCGCATGGTGGCGGGGCTCGAGGACATCACGGCGGGGGAGATCTTCATCGGCGGCCGGTGCATCAACCATATGGAGCCGAAGGAGCGCGATATCGCGATGGTGTTCCAAAACTACGCGCTGTTCTCGCATATGACTGTATTTCAGAACATGGCGTTTGGCTTGCAGCAGCGCCGGACGCCGAAGGCCCAGATCGCCGAGAAGGTCAGGAAAGCTGCGGAGATCCTTGAAATCGTACCGCTCTTGCAGCGCAAGCCGGGCGCGCTGTCCGGCGGCGAGCGGCAAAGGGTCGCCCTCGGCAGGGCGATCGTCCGCGACCCGGCCGTCTTCCTGCTCGACGAGCCTCTGTCCAACCTCGACGCGAAGATGCGGGCGGCCATGCGCGCGGAGATCGCGAAGCTGCACCAGCGCCTCGGCGCGACCTTCCTCTACGTCACCCATGACCAGATCGAGGCGATGACGATGGGCGAGCGCATCGTCGTCATGCAGGCTGGCGAGATCCAGCAGGTCGACACGCCGGAGAACCTGTACCTGAACCCATGCAACACCTTTGTCGCCGGGTTCATCGGGTCGCCGCCGATGAACCTCGGCGAGGGGGCGGTCACGAAGCAGGGCGACGGCTTCGCGCTGGAGATCGGCGGCGTCCGGTTCGAACTGCCCCGCGCGCGCTTCCCGGAAGAAACGCTCGCGGGCTATGCGGGGCGGGAGGTGGTCTGGGGGTTGCGCCCCGAGAACATCTTCCCGGAATTTTTCTACGCCGGGGAGGCGGACCACCTGACCGGGCGGCCCGTCCTCGCCACAACGCAGGCGGTCGAAGGGGAGGTCTTCCTCTCGGAGATGACAGGGGCCGACACGTACCTGCATGTCCGGATCCCGGGCAAGGACGTGATCTGCCGCGTCTCCTCCGGCCTGCGGCACAGGCAGAAGGGCAAGCTGAAGCTGATCCCGGATTTGAGCCGGCTGGTGCTTTTCGACCAGGACAGCGGGCGCAACCTAAGGGATGCGGTATAATAGTTTTTGTTGAATAATTTATTGCTTGATGTTCAAAGTAAAGGAGAGCATTATGAGTGATTCTGTGAAAAAGGTTTTTGACTTCTTGAACGGCAAGACGTTCTACGTGGCGACGGTGGACGGGGG
>JAISTX010000054.1 GCA_031272365.1 Eubacteriales Family XIII. Incertae Sedis bacterium | reverse complement strand
CTCGTCCTGTCATCGGATGACAGGGTAAATGACAGGGTAAACGGTTCCCTTATCGTTATCTGTGTCACTGGGGCAGCGTTCCCGCGGCACTATGCCGTAGGGGCGCTTTTCTTTTTCCCTGCGATGCCCTTCAGCGCCTCGAAGACGGCGCCGGGCTGGAACGGCTTGCCGATATGGGCGTCCATGCCGGCCTCGAGGCAGTGCTCGACGTCCTCCTGGAAGACGTTCGCCGTAAGCGCGAAGATCGGGACGCGCTTGCCCTCTGGGGCGGGATGCGAACGGATGCGCCGCGTCGCCTCGTAGCCGTCCATCTCTGGCATCTGGATGTCCATGAAGATGGCGTCGTAGCGCGCCGGATCCTGCACCCACCGATCCAACGCCTCGCAGCCGTTGTGCGCGAAATCGATCCGGACCCCCGTCGGCTCCAGTATCCCCGAAAAGATCTCCGCGTTGATGTCGACGTCCTCGGCCAGCAGGACATGCATCCCCGAGAAATCGGGCACGTCCCCCGTGAGGCCATGGCCGCCGTCATGCCCGCCCGCCGGCTTGGCCGGGTCGGCGCGGAAGGTGAAGGTGAACGTCGAGCCCTTGCCGGGCGCCGATTCCAGCTGGAAGGTGCCGCCCATGAGTCCGACGATGCGCTTGGAGATCGCGAGGCCGAGCCCCGTGCCGCCGTATTTGCCGACGACGCTGTCGTTCGCCTGCACGAAGGACTCGAACAGATGCGCCTGCTGCTGCTTGCTGATGCCGATGCCTGTGTCCGCGACCGAGACACGCACGAGGCCGGGCTCTTCGCCCTCCCCCGCCTCGTAGGTGCAGGAGAGCCGTATGGACCCGCCCGGCGGCGTGAACTTCGTCGCGTTCGACAGGAGGTTCAGGATGACCTGGCGCAGCCGCTTCTCGTCGCCGTGCAGCGCGTCCGGCACGTCCGGCGCGATGTCCTGGCTGAACGCGATCCCCTGCTCCGTCATGTGCGTCTCTGTGACCGCCCGCACCTGCTCCAGCGCTTTGGAGAGCTCAAAATCCTCGCAAGCCAGCGTGAGCTCACCCGTCTCGATCTTCGAGATGTCCAGCCCGTCGTCGATGACGCCGAGCAGATGCTCCGTCGCCTCGTCGATCTTCACGAGGTATTCCATGCGCTCCACGGAGTCCCGCGATTCCTGCGCCATATGCGCGAGCCCGATGATCGCGTTCATCGGCGTGCGCATCTCGTGGCTCATATTCGAAATAAAATCCCCCTTCGCCTTGCCGGCGATTTCCGTGCACCGCTTCGCCTCCGCGTGGACCTTGTTGACGATCAAGGCCACGATGCCAATGATGAAGCCCGCCAGCAGCAAGGACTGCAGCTTTCCTTCATAGTAGTCGAGCGGCGGCGCGTCCAGCACGAGGGCGCCTTCCAAATAGCTGTGCGTGTACAGGAGCACGATGATCGCGATGTGCACCGTGAGCAGGATGGCGATGGTGCGCCGGTTGCCGAAGGTGAAAATCAGCACGATCGACAGCACGAAGTAGGCGGACATGCCGACGTTCACGCCGCCGAAAAGCAGGAAGGCCATCGGAAGGCAGACGTCCCCGAACAGGATCGCGCCGACGACCGCCGCATGCGGCTGCCATTTCGGGAAGCGGCCAATGATGCAAGAAAAAACGCCGCAAGCGGCTGCCAAGGCGAAGACAAACAGCGCAGCCGACAGGCGCCCGTTGAAAAACCAAAACAGCGAGCTGGCCGTCAGGGCGAAGAAGCACACCCGGCAAATTGCGACCATGGTATTCAACTGCAGGGAGTAGTCGTCCCGGTACGGGATCGAGCAAACGGTTTTCAGCTTTTCTATCATGACGCCCTCCTGACCGCGTATTTGCGGCATTTGCAGCAAATCGCCTCCGCCGACGCGGGCTTGATGAGCCAGTCGTCCATCCCCGCGTCCAAGCAGCCCTTGAGATCCTCTTCCTCCGTGCAGGCGGTGAGCGCCACGATCGGCACGCCCTTCGCGGCCTCATTGCCGAGCGCGCGGATACGCCGCGCCGCCTCCGGCCCGCTCATGACCGGCATATGGACATCCATGAACACAAGGTCAAAGCCCCCTTCCGCCACGGCGTCCAGCGCCTCCCGGCCGTCCGCAGCCTCCACGACCTCCACGCCGAAGCCCTCCAGCTGCGAAACGAAGATCATGCGGTTGATCTCCATGTCGTCCGCGACCAACACGCGCATGCCGTCCACCGGCGCCCCCTCATCGCCCACGCCGGCCAGGCCGTCCAGCTCCCGATTCCGCTTCCGGAACGTGATCGTGAAGGAAAACGTCGACCCGCGGCCCGGCGCGGAAACCGCCCAGAGATGGCCGCCCATCAGATCCACGATGTATTTCGAGACCGCAAGGCCCAGCCCCGAGCCGCCTGAACGCCGCGAGGGGTCCCGCGCGATCTTCTCCGTCTCCACGAAAATCCGCCCGATCTCCTCCGCCTTGACGCCGGGGCCCGTGTCCTTGACGTCGAAGCGCAGCCGGCAAGACGCCGCGTCGTCCTCTTCCACGCGGACGATCAGGCGGATGGGCGTGCCGTGCTTGGAATACTTGCTCGCATTGTCCAGAAGGTTGACGAGCACCTGCTTGACGCGGGCGTCGTCGCCGACGAGCCACTCCGGCACGTCGTCCGTGACGACCTCCACCGCCTGGCCACGCGCTTTTGTGAGCGGGGCACATTGCCCGAGCGCATCGTCCAGCATATCGTGGAAGCCGAACGCCGTTTCAAACAGCGAAAATTTCCCCGCCTCGATCTTCGACGTGTCCAAAATGTCCCCGATGATCACGAGCAGCCGGCCGGCGGCCGCCTCGATCTTCTGCAGCTCCCGGTTCTGCTTCGCGAGGTCCGTTTCCTGCTTCGCCAGGTAGGACAGCCCGATGACCGCGTTGAGCGGCGTGCGCAGTTCGTGGTTCATGCGCGCGAGGAAATGCCCCTTGGCGCTGCTCAGCTCGTCCGCGCGCCCCTTCTCCCGCCGGAAAAGCGCGTTCTGGAACCTCAAAAGGAGGCCGAGGTACAGCCCGGGCACGAGGATTGCGTGCAGATGGTCCAAGAGCATGGCGAAACCCGATGGCGGCTGGGGGAATATCTCCGGGTGGAACGCGTTCGACAGGTACAAGCCGATCGCGGCCACGCATTGAACCGAGATTGCAATAACAAACGCCCGGCCGCGCAGCAGGATGAACAATAGCGCGAAGCTGACGACCATATACGCGCCCATGCCGCTCCGCGCCCCGCCGAACAGATAGAAAAACAACGGCAGCAGCACGCAGCAGACGCATACCACATACCGCGTCAGCCCGGCCTGGGAGCCGCCCCGCCCCTGCCGCCAGAAGGTGTACAGGATGATCGACGCGAGCAGCAGCAGCACCAGCACGGACTCCCGCGTGTCGCAAACGATCGCCTTCATGATGAGCACGACTGCCGTCGCGGCCGCGCCGGACAGGCACGCCATGTTCAGCATGCTCTCATGCAGCGGCAAATCCTCCGACAATATGCTGTTGTGTAGAAACTTGTTCCAACGCTCTTTCATCAAGCACCCCCGATGCATCCGCATAAATTGCGTCACAAATTAAATACCCCGGAATCCGGGGTATGAATCAAATCTTTAAATTATTATTTTATTTTTATAATGTTTCGCAAAATGATATTTTAGAACGGGCGGAAGAAGATGAGCATGTCCACGACGAAGAGCGGGATCAGGAAGCGGGCCGACCAGCCCATATACCCGAAGAAGCTCGGCATCTTCACATGGTTTTCCTCCGCGATCGAGCGCACCATGAAATTCGGCGCGTTGCCGATGTAGGTGTTTGCGCCCATGAAGACCGCGCCGGCGGAGATCGCCACGAGCAGCTGCGGCGCGATCGAGCCGACCGCCGTCGCGAGCCCCTCCGTGCCGAGCGAACCGGCCGTCGTCATGAAGACGAGGTAGGTCGGCGCATTGTCGAGGAAGGAGCTGAGCGCGCCCGTGATCCAGAAAAACTGCCACGGCTCCGTGAGGCCGAGGTCGCCGCCGCGGGCGTGCAGGATCGCCAGCGCCGGGATCATCGTGACGAAAATGCCGATGAACAGGCAGGCGACCTCCTTGATCGGCCCCCACGTGAAATGGTTGCGCTCGTGCAGGTCCTTGCGCGTCGTCTTGATGGAAAGGAAGCCGGCGACCACGATGATGGCCATCTGGATCGCGTTGTTCATCGGGAGCGAGATGCCGTAGGGGAGCGGGACGCCGATGATCTCGCCGGTGGCCGCGTCCTTCCAAGAATCCAGCGTCCCGAGGATGCCGGAGAGGATGACGGCGCCGACGATCATCGCGAGGAAGATCAGGTTGTGCAGGCCCTCGACCTTGATCGGCTCCTTCTCGCCTTCCGGCAGCTCCGGCGGCTTGCGGCCGGCGGCGATCTCCTGCTTGTACAGGCGGCGGTCCATGAGGAAGAACACGACGAGCAGGATGGCGGAATTGAGCAGGAGGAGCGGCGCGAGCTTCATCGTCCAGAAAAACGGGACGCCGCGCAGGAACCCGAGGAAAAGCGGCGGGTCGCCGATCGGCGTCAGGCAGCCCCCGATGTTCGATACCAAGAAGATGAAGAAGACCACCATATGCGCCTTCTTCTCGCGCCAGGCGTTCGCCCGCAGCATGGGCCGGATCATGAGCATCGAAGCGCCCGTCGTCCCGACCCAGCTCGACAGCAGGGTACCGACGACCAGCAGGATGACGTTGACCTTCGGCGAGCCCGACAGGGAGCCCTTCAAAAGGATGCCGCCCGCGACCGCGAACAGCCCCCACAATAGCACGATGAACGGCAGGTAGTCGAGCATCACGATTTCGTAAAATTCATAGCCCGCCGCGCGCGGCCCGTAGACGATGGCGAACGGCACAAGGAACACCAGCGACCAGAGGATCGCCATGTTGAGCTGATTCCTTTCCCACCAATGCGGCCGGAACAGCGGGAACAGCGCGATGGACAGCAGCATGCCTACAAAGGGGATGCAGCTCCACATCGGCAGGATATGCCCCAGCTCCTCCACTTCCGCCTCGCCCCCCGAGATGAAATTGGGGATGAGCAGCAGCACCAAAGCCGCCACGATGACGATCAACTTTACGTTCACGGATCCTTGTTTTACGATTCTCAATGTGCTTCCCTCCGTTCTTATTTCTTAAATATACCATAAAATAAGACCGCAGAGAACCTTTGAAATGACGACAAAATAAAGCAGCCCGGGCCGCCCCTGCGTTTCGGCATCATACTTTCGCGCTCCAAAGAGGATGCTGTGCGAATAGCGTGTGCCGCCTTCCCGCAGTCCGGGCCCTGGCTGCTTTATTTCAGCGTTTCCCTACGCAGTCGCCGACTCTTTGCTCCGCTTGACCGCCTGCGTGTCGGTCGTCAGGAACATCATCACGCACGCGACGATCATCGCCACGAAGCAGAAGACGAACGTGGAGCGGTACGCCTCCACGGAGAACGCGCCGCTCTCGTCTGCGCCGTAGGAGTCGAGCATACGGCCCATGATCGTCTGGAACACCGCGCCGCCGATGAAGTAGAAGACGTTGACCATGGCGCTCGCCGTGGCAATTGCCCCGTGCGGCATATCCTCGGAGATATGCGCGTAGTTCGGGACATAGGCGCCGCAGAAGAAGCCCATGATGAACATCTGGAGCCACAGCAGGCCCACCGGCCAGGTGCCGGGCGCCGCGACGAGCGGGATCCAGGTGATCAGGTAGACGATCGAAAAATACAGGCAGGCCTTCCGCCGCGACTTGAGTATGCGGTCGGAGAAGATGCCGACGACGACGCACCCGAGGGCCATGCCGATGGCCCAGAACATCAGGTTGTTCGCGGCGACCTGCTTCTCGATGCCGTAGACGTTTTGCATATACGGCGTCGCCCACAGCCCCTGCATGCCCATGACCGTCCCGTAGATCATGAACGCGTAGACCGCGAGCTTCCAGAAGTTTTTGTTCTTCAGGACGAGCGGCACCGTCTCCCGGACGGTCATCGTCACCTCCTTGCCCCCCGTGGCGTAGTAGTCGACGCCGTCGATGACGGACACGGTCGGGAAGCCCTTGTCGGACGGCTTGTTGCGCAGGATGAGCGCATTCATGACGGCCATCGCGACCATGACGGCGCCCAGGTAGAAGAACGCGTTGCGCCAGCCGACCTTGCTGACCAGCACGGCCAGCGGCGCGGACGCGCACAGCGCGCCCACATTGCCCCAGGTGAGCATGAGCCCCATGAGCGTGGAGAACTCGCGCGGGCGGAACCAGTTGCCCAGGATGCGCACGCAGGGGATCCAGACGAACGCCACGCCGATGCCCATCATGAACCGCCCCA
Source organism: Eubacteriales Family XIII. Incertae Sedis bacterium (assembly GCA_031272365.1). Classification (GTDB taxonomy): domain Bacteria; phylum Bacillota; class Clostridia; order Peptostreptococcales; family Anaerovoracaceae; genus WRFF01. The sequence continues at coordinate 15,893 of JAISTX010000054.1, read as the reverse complement.
CGATCGCGACCGCGAACGTCGGCGCAAGGCCGAAGACGGCCGTGCCGATGGCGGCGATCGCAAAGAAGATCGACACCGTGCGGCGCGGGCCTACGCTGTCGGAGAGGAACCCCGCGGGGATCTGCATCGCCGCGTACGGGTAGAAATACATGGAGGACATGATCCCCAGCGCCGTGGCGGAGATGCCGAACTCCTCCTGGATGTTGGTCGCCACGACCGACGGCGACACCCGGTCAAAATACACGCATATATACGTAAGGGCCAAAATCCCGTAGCAAAACCAGCGATACATCAGCATCTTTTTCGCTACGGAGTCTACTGTCTCAGTACCAGCCATTTTTTTACCTCCTATTCATCTCTGCTCTTTCGATTTACAATAAGCAATATTATGATTGCTGCCGCATGGACCGAAACGCCGCGGCAGCCCGCGCCCCGCCCCCCCGGGGCGCAGATGCCGCGCGGCGGCTACACAATGATGTGCATATCCTTCGCCGCTTTGGTCAGTTCCTCGCGGAACGCCGGGTGCGCGATGCTGATCAGCGCCTTTGCCCGCTGGGAAGCGGTCAGGCCCATCAGCTTCACGATGCCCTGCTCCGTGACGACATAGTCGATGTCGCTGCGCGTCGTAGTGATAACGGATCCTTCCGTCAGGACCGGCTTGATCTTGGAGATCGTATCCTTCTTGGCCGACGACTTGAACGCCATGAAGGACTTGCCGCCCTTCGACGCCGCCGCGCCGCGTATGAAGTCGACCTGCCCGCCCGACCCGCTGAAATTCATCGGCCCCTGCGATTCGGAGCAGACCTGGCCAAACAGGTCGATCTCCATGCAGGAGTTGATCGACATCACATTGTCGTTTTGCGCGATGACGAACGGGTTGTTGACGTAGTCCACGGGCAGGAACTCGACACCGGGGTTGTCGTCCAGGAAATCGTACGTGCTGCGCGCGCCGAACGAGAACGTGACCACCGTCTTGCCGCGGTTGATGTTTTTGCGCTCGTTCGTGATGACGCCCGACTCCGTGAGCGGCACCATCACGTCGCAGAACATCTCGCTGTGGACGCCGAGGTCCTTCTTGCCCATGAGACCGCCGGCCACCGCGTTCGGTATGCCGCCGATGCCCAGCTGGATCGTCGCGCCGTCCGGGATCTGCTCGGCGATCAGGTCGCCGATCTTCTTCTCGTCGTCCGAGATCGGGGGGGCAGCCACTTCCGTGATCGGCTCGTCGTTCTCGATGAACGCGGTCACCTCGCTGATGTGGATGAACGAACCGAACGCGCGCGGCATCGTCTTGTTGACTTCGAGCAGGACCTTTTTCGCCTTGCGGCGCACATTGCTCAGGTCCGGGCTCGTCCCGCAGCTGAAATAGCCGTGCTTGTCCATCGGGGAGACGGTGCAGTAGTACACGTCCGGCCCGTCCAGGACATCGCGCCACAGGATCGGCACGCGGCTGTAGTGGCTGGGCATGTAGTCGCCGTAGCCCTCCCAGATCATCGCCCGGTCGTAGCCGCTGATGAAATGCGCCGTGTGGTGGAGATACGGCTCCGACTCCTTGTCCATATATTTCTGCTGCTTCAGCGGGAGGAGCAGGTAGTGCTCCAGCCCTTTGATGTCGTTTTTGGCAAGGTAGTCCACGAGCGCGTCCAAAATCCCTACCGGCTCCGCCGTCTGGCTGTTGCTCACGCATTTGTAGCCGGCTTCAAACTCCTTGCAGATTTCCTCGCGGGAGCGGAGTTTTTCCTTATACATTGATTCCCAGTTTGCCAAAGAGCCACCTCCTCTCTAATGAATCGCTTGCATTTGCGTCCCCATGGCGCGGATCAGCCCATCAGGCGCATCCCGCCGGAGATGACCATCTTCATGACCTCCGACGTGCCCTCGTAGATCTCCGTGATCTTGGCGTCGCGGTATTTCTGCTCGATCCCGTACTTCCGGCTGTAGCCGTAGCCGCCGAGCATCTGGAGCGCCGCGCGCGCCACGTCGACCGCCGTCTTGGAGGCGAACAGCTTGGCTTCCGCCGCCGGGCCGCCGTAGGGCTGGTGCGCGCTCTTGATGGAAGCCGCGCGGTAGACCATGCAACGCGCCGCGTCGATCTCCATCTGCATCTCCGCGAGCTTGAACTGCGTGTTCTGGAAGGCCGCGATGGGCTTGCCGAACTGCTTGCGCTCCTTGACGTACGCGACCGCGATGTCCATCGCGCCCTGCGCGATGCCCAGCGCCTGCGCCGCCACGCCGATGCGGCCAGCGTCGAGCGCCGCCATGGCGATCTTGAAGCCCTTGCCCTCCTCGGCGAGCAGGTTGCCCACCGGCACCTTGACGTCCTCGTAGAACACCTCCGTGTTCGACGCGCCGCAAATGCCCATGCGCGGGATGTTGGCGCCGATCTTGACGCCCGGCGCGTCGAGCGGAACGATGATCGCGGAGATGCCCTTGGTGCCCGCTTCCGGGTCCGTCAGCGCAAAGACCACACAATAGTCCGCGAACGCGGCGTTCGTCGTGTAGATCTTGCTGCCGTTGATCACATAGCTGTCGCCGTCTTTCACGGCGACCGTCTTCTGGCCGCCCGCGTCGGAGCCCGCGCCCGGCTCGGTGAGGCCGAAGCTGCCCGTCTTGCCGCCGACAAGCGCCGGCTTCAGGAAGGCTTCCTTCTGCTCGTCCGTGCCGAAGCTGTCGACGCAGGAGCAGTACAGCGACGTGTGCACGGAGAGCGTGATGCCGGTGGACGCGTCCGCCCGCGAAAGCTCCTCCACCACGATGGCGTAGTCGACGTAGTCGCCGCCCGCGCCGCCGTACTCCGCCCCATACGGGATGTTCATATAGCCTTCCGTGTGGAGCTTCTTCAGCAGGTCGAGGCTAAACTCCCGCTTCTCGTCCATTTCCAGGGAGATGGGTGCCACCTCCTTTTCCGCGAAGGCGCGCACCTTCTCCTGCAGCGCCAGTTGTTGTTCTGTGAAACTGTAGTCCATTCTTCCTTCTCCTTTCTATCATTTTTTCTTCTCTTCGCGGAGCGGGTTCTCCACCTTCGCGAGCGCGCGCGCATAGTCGACGAGCTCATCCCACTTCGTGGAGAGGCCGACCACCATCTTCGCCGTGTCGGGGGAGCCGCCGCCCTGGGTGCAGCCCGGGATGCCGCTGCCGACGCAGAGCCACTCGACGAGGCGCGCCATCTTGACGCGGTCTTCCGGATCCACGCCGGGGGCGCCCTTCATGCCCTCGAGGAGCTTCTCGCCGTAGATCGGGGACATCATGTCTTTGTAGGACGGGATGCAGCCCGTTTCGGTGATGCCGCCGGAGATCTCGATGCAGGTGAGCTTCGTGTCCTTCGGAAGGTAGGCGACGTGGACCTTGTTGGTGTGCGCGAGGATCGTGTTCGGATACCAGGCGCCCGACGGATGCTGGCGCCCCGCGTAGATCGCGCCGAGGCCGCCGCCGAACGTCGTCTCGTTGTTGATCGCCATCTGAACGAGCTTGTCGTTGAACACCTTGCGGCTCAGGCCGTTTGCGCGGGCCATGCCGACCGCCGCGCCGATCATCACGTCGCCCTGGCCCGCGACGCACCCGCCGATCGCGGCGCGGTAGATGTCGCAGAAGTAGGAAACAACCTTGCCGGCGTATTTGATCTCGCCGTTCATGAAGACGTGCTCGTTGGGCACAAACACGTCGTCGAAGATGAGGTAGGACTGCGTGATGCCGCCGTCGATGCCGTCCCAGCCCTCCTCTTCCGCGCGCTCGTCGGACGGGCGGCGCGTCTCGACGACCGTCAGGCCTTCCGCATCGCGCGGGATCGCCGCCGCGACCGCGTACTTCTCGTCGCCCTCGCTCATGCCGGTCGTCGGCATCACGATCACGTACTGCGAACCGACGACGCCGCAGATCTGCCATTTGTAGCCGCTCAGCACGATGCCGTCGTCCTTCGTCTCCTTCACATGGAGGTAGAAGTCGTCGTTCTCCTGCGCCTGGGGCTTCTTCGTGCGGTCGCCCTTGGCGTCCGTCAGGGCGCCCGACATCGCCAGCGCGTTCTCCTCCGCAAACTTCATGAAGTTTTGGACCCGCTCGTGGTACTTCGTGCCAAACTCCTCGTCGCATTCGTAGGTCGTGCCATAGAGCGCGTTGAGGATCGTCCAGCCCGCGCAGACCGGGCCCATGCAGCTGCCGCGCATATGGAACCCGTCCCGCTTCATCCGCTCGTTGCCCGCGACGTCGTCCGCCGTGTGCATCAGCGTGTTCCAGCGGTGCGCCTTCTCGCCGGAAAGAAACGACGTGGTCGTGTAGATCGCCTCTTTGTCGGGGTCGAAGGCGTTGTCATACCAAGTCTTCACGGTCTTGATATGGTGCTTCGTCGCAGGGTGCGTCGTGACATCTTCAATGAGCTCGCCCCATTTGTACACGTTGGGCCTCATCTTCTTCATTTCTTCGACATATTGGTCTCCTGTTTTCAAAGTCATTTTGTTTTCTCCTTTCTGACTTGCAATAACACACAATGACAGACGTCACGATCCTAATTTGCAATATTCATGCCAATGAAAACCGTTCCTCCCGCCAAAACAATAACGGTTGAAATTTCAACGCCCCTCTTCCGTTGTTTACCGAGACACTTCCTTTTTTTGGCCGAAATCCCTCTTCTTTTCAGCCTACCCCGTGAGAAAAAACACGGGATTTTGCATTATTTCACGGTTAGACGACCAAGTCGGTCGACTTTTCGCCCCCCTTCTGGTTGACCAGGCGCGAGATCGTCGAGGCGTCCACGTCGAGCGCGCCCGCGATTTCCGAAAGCGTCGGGTAGAGCACCTTCGCGTTGTTGATCAGCTGGCGCTTCGCCTCCCGGACCGCCTCCTTCATCGGCAGCACGCCGCTCACTTTGACCTGGCCGACGCCGTCCATGCCTTTGTTCTTGTACCGGCCCGGCATATGCTCCACCTCGAGCAAATCGGAGCTCGTCATGATGACGAGGTACTCGATGAGGTTTTCCAGCTCGCGCACGTTGCCGAGCCATTCCATCTTCCGGAGCCTCTTGCTGAGCTCCAGCGACAGCTCCTTCTGCTTGTTGTATTTGCGGTTGTATTTTTCCAGCAGGTGGATCGCCAGCGGCACGATGTCGTCCGGGCGGCTCCGAAGCGGCGGGATCTCGATCTCGATGACGCTGAGCCGGTAGTACAGGTCCTTGCGGAACGTGCCGCTTTCCACGGAGTCGAGCAGGTTGCGGTTCGTCGCGGCCAGGATGCGCACGTCGGTCTTCACAGACGAGACGCCCCCGATGCGCGTCACGACCCGCTCCTGGATCACGCGCAGCAGCTTCACCTGCAGGTCGAGCGACAGCTCGCCGATCTCGTCGAGCACCATCGTCCCGCCGTTCGCCGTCTCGAACAGCCCCGGCTTGCCCGCCTTCTTGGCGCCCGTGAACGCGCCGTCCTCGTAGCCAAACAGCTCCGACTCGAACAGCGTCGCGGGGATCGCGCCGCAGTTGATCTTCACGATCGGCATCTCGTTGCGCAGGCTCCGGCGGTAGATCTCGTTGATCACGACCTCCTTGCCCGTGCCGCTCTCGCCCGTGATCAGGACCGTGGCGTCCGTGCGCGCGATGTCCCTGATCATGTCCTTGATCCGTTTCATCGGCTCGCTGCACGCGATGAATTCCGCGTGGTCGTTCTGCTGCCGCACGATGCTGGCCAGCTCCTTCGCGTATTCCTCCGACAGCATGCGGTGGTATTCGATGTCGTGCTTCAGTTTGTTGAGCTCCGTGATGTCGCGGACGTTGGCCACGACGCCATTGAATTTCCCGAGGTTGCTCACGATCGGAGAGACGGTCATCAAAAGGTTTTTGCCGTTGCTCTCGAGGAGCGAGGTCGCCGCCCGCTTGGTGCGCATCGCCCTTTGGAACACGGACTCGCCCTGCCCGACGTCCGCGAGCACTTCGATGTGCTGCCCGAGGATGGCGCCCTTCGGCAGCATCATCGACTTCTCGAACGCCGTGTTGACGCGCGTCACGATCCCCTCCCGGTCTGTCACGAGCACCCCGTCATACGAGCTCTCGAGCAGCGCGTTGAGCTCGTCGATGATGTGGCTCGCGACCTCCTGCTCCTGCGTCAGGCAGTCGCCGCAGCCGAGCTTGAACATCGTGACGATGCTGCCCGTGCGCGTGCACGCCTCGATCCTCGGCATCACCCTGCAGATGATGCCCTTGCATTTCTCGCAGACGCGGATCTGGTAGCTGCCCGTGCCGCTCGCAAGGTCGACCTTCTCCGCGAGCAGCTTCAAAAGGAACCCCAGGTCCTTGCCGGTGCTTTTCACGAGCGTGTCCATCGCGTCGTTGGAATACTCGACTATTGCTTCTGTGTTGAGAATCGCCATCGCGCAGCACATGGAGTCCAGCGCGCCTTCGTAGTAGTGGTTCGAGTCCTGCCCTTCGTCGTTTCGTACCAATGTCAGTGCCATTGCTCTCCTCCCGCGTAAAATCGCATGCCACCTATGCGCCCATCTTAACACCGCGCAATCGCGGACATCAAGCAAATTTGCACTTTTTTATTACGAATTTCGAAATAATTTTAACTTTGTGTAAATGGGGTGGGTTTTGCGACAGAGAAAATTTTTCATGGGATGTTACGTGAGACCTCCCGTCCAGTTAATATGTCATCATCCGAAAGAAGCAAAGAAGGAGAGCCATGTCAAACGACTCGAAAACCACATTGCCGAATGCGCGCAGCATCGCCGCAAGAGACGTCAGGATACAGGGCGTTGACCACGAACGCGGCCTGAGGCGCTTTGGGGGGAATGAGGCAGCGTGGCGGGAAGTGCTCTCCTCCTTTGCTGAATCCACAGGGAACATGCTCCTGAATATGCGTGGGATACCAAACCCCGAAAACCTTGAAGCCTATGCCGCCATGATGGAAACCATCAAGAAGGCGGCTTCCGGCATCTGCGCCGAATTGGTCGCGGCCAAGGCGGGCGCGCTCGAGACGGCGGCGCTCGAAGGCCGGTATGCGTTCGTCCAGGATTACCACGTCAAATTCACGAAGGAGTTGTGCTCGATCGTATCGGGCATCAACGCCATGCTTGCAGCGCCGGCAGCATTGGCTGCGTCGGCGCCGTCGGCGGGGCCGACCGGTCAGCCACACGGCGGCCCCGCCGAACCGCCAGCCGGCGGCACGCGGATCTTCGGCGGCCACCTGCCCGGCTTGCACAAGCTGCAGTGCATCGTGCTCGTCGACGACAACCTCGCGGACCTCGCGACCGCGCGCAGCATGCTCAATACGTTCTACCGGCTGCACACCGTGTCGTCCGGCGACAAGCTCTTCGAGCTGCTGGACGCCATGCAGCCCCTGCTCCCCGACCTGATCCTGCTCGACGCGCAGATGCCGGGCATGGACGGGTTTGCGGTGATGAAGCAGATCAAGGCGGACGCGCTGTACCGCCGCATACCCATCGTCCTCTTGACGACGAAAAACGACGAGGCGAGCGAGATGGAAGGCCTCGCCCTCGGCGCAGTTGACTATGTTTACAAACCATTCTCGGCCCCGCTGCTCCAACGGCGTATCGAAAACCAACTCTTGATCGCCAAGCAAAACCAAACGCTCCGTGAACAGGCCGAGGATTTGGAGCGTTGCGCAAATTCGCTGCACGACATGGTTGTCCAGAAAACCGGGCAGGTTGTGGGACTACAGAATGCTGTGCTCGGCACCGTGGCGGAGCTCATCGAATTCCGCGACGATGTGACGGGCAACCATGTCGTTCGCACGCAGCGCTACATCAAGCTGCTGATCGACCGGCTCCTGGAGGAAGGCACCTACCTGTACGAAATGGAGGACTGGGACCCGGACATCCTGCTCCCGTCCACGCAGCTGCACGACGTCGGCAAGATCGCGATCAGCGACGCCATCCTGAACAAACCGGGCAAGCTCACGGACGAGGAGTTCGAAATCATGAAGACGCATGCCGCCATCGGCGTGGAAATCATCGACCGCATCGCGCAGATGACCGAGGAGCACGAGCTGCTCCGCTACGCAAAGCGCATCGCGGGCACCCACCACGAGTGGTGGGACGGCACCGGCTACCCCTACGGGCTCGTCGGCTCGATGATCCCCCTCGAGGGGCGCCTCATGGCCATCGCCGACGTGTACGACGCGCTCATCTCGACGCGCCCGTACAAGAAAGCCATACCGCCGGCCGAAGCTGCGGAGATCATCCGCGAAGGCAGCGGCACCCACTTCGACCCGGCGCTCGTGCGCGCGTTCGACGCCGTGGCCGACCAATTTGCCAGTATCGCCTTGGAGACAGACAATCGCCTGCCCCCCGGTAGGCCCAGCCTCCAGGCGGTCACATCCGATATAGGAAGAGTTGCATCGTAAAGGAGGTGGTCTATCGACGAACCACTTGGACACATCAACTGTTTCCCTAAATACCCTATAACATGCCGGGGCGTTCCATCCGTCGCCCCGGCACCTTTTTTTGCAATCATGAATCATGTCTCCCGCCTTTCGCATGATGTGATAGAATAATGACTACGCGAAAATGAACGCAGAAATGTAGAGATGGAGTGGTGATACGATGCGTATTGGTTTTGTGGGGGCCGGGAAAGCCGGCACGAGTTTTGGCAAGTACATCGCCGAGCGGCAGCCGGAGGGGGTTTCCCTCTCGGGCTATTTCAGTAAATCCAAAGGTTCTGCCGAAAGCGCGGCGCAGTTGACAGGCAGTGCCACGTTTTCGTCGGCGGCCCGGCTTGCAGGCGCGAGCGACCTGATCGTCTTCTCCGTGCCGGACGGCGTGATCGGCGCGGCATGGGAAACCCTGCGGCCGCACCTCAAAGGGCGCATCGCGTGCCATATGAGCGGCAGCCTGGGGTCTGACGTATTCGAGGGCGCCGCGGCGGCGGAGGTCACCGTAGGCTCCGTCCACCCGCTCGCCGCCCTTTTCAACCGGGAGACCGCCTGGCAGAAGCTCGGCTCGACCTGGTTCTCCATCGAAGGGGACGCCGCCTTCCTCGAGGCCGCGCGACGGCTCCTGGACGCGCTCGGCAACCCCTACTGCGAAATCGCGGTGGGCAAGAAAGTCCTCTACCACACGGCGTCGGCGGTCTGCAGCAACCTCGTCTGCGCCGTGGCCTACACGGCGGCGGAGCTCTACCGCTCCTGCGGCCTGCCGCAGGATTTCGCCGAAAAGGCGTGGCGCCCGCTCTTCCTCGAGAACGCGAAGAACGTCGCGGCGCTCGGCGCCTCGGCCGCGCTGACGGGGCCGCTCGAGCGCGGCGACGCGGACACGATCGCAAACCACCTCGAGGCGCTCAAAGAGGCGCCGAAGGCCTACCGCGACGCCTATATCGCCCTGTCAAAAATATTGATTGACACCGCCAAAGAAAAACACCCGGACCGCGACTACGGCGCGATTTCTGCTATACTGGACGCAGATGATTGAACGACTGGACATCACAGGCATCCGGGACCGCGTGGGGGCTGCGCGCGCTGCAGGCAAATCCATCGCCCTCGTCCCGACGATGGGCGCGCTCCACGAGGGCCATCTTTCGCTGATCCGGCGCGCCGCCGGGGAAAACGGCTTCACCGTCGTGAGCATCTTCGTGAACCCCATCCAGTTCGACGACCCCACGGATTTCGAGAAATACCCCCAGACGCTCGGCACGGACATGCCGCTCGCGGAGGCGGCCGGCGCGGGCGCGGTCTTCGCGCCGTCCGCGAAGGAGATGTACCCGGACGGCTTCTCCTCCTTCATCGACATGACGGGCATCACGGGGCGCCTGTGCGGCGCTTCGCGCCCTTCCCATTTCCGCGGCGTCTGCACCGTCGTCGGGAAGCTCTTCCACATCGTCCTGCCGGACCGCGCCTATTTCGGGGAGAAGGACGCGCAGCAGCTCGCCGTCGTCCGCAAGATGGTGCGCGAGCTGGACTTCCCGGTCGAGGTCATCGGCTGCCCGACCGTGCGGGAGGCGGACGGCCTGGCGATGAGCTCCCGCAACGGGAGGCTCTCGCCGGCGGAGCGTCAGGCGGCGCTCAGCCTTTCCCGCGCGCTGGCAACGGCGCAGGGAGCCTTCGCGGCCGGCGAGCGTGACGCGGGCAAGCTCAAGGCCCTGATGCGCGCTGAGATCGAAAAAGAGCCGCTCGCGCGCATCGACTATGTCGAGATCGTCGAGCCTTCCGGCTTCGGCTCTGTGGCCACGGCAACGGCGGGAAGCCGCATGGCGCTCGCCGTCTTCATCGGCGGGACGCGCCTCATCGACAACGCGGAGCTGACGGGGGGCGCATGAAGCTCGTACTTGCCAGCGCGTCGCCGCGTCGGCGCGAAATCCTCGAAGCGCATGGATACACGCCGATCGTCCTCCCCTCGGAGGCGGACGAGACGCTGCCCGAAGGCGCGGCTTTCTCCCCGGAGGAGACGGCCATGTACCTCGCGGAGCGCAAGGCGGATGCCGTCGCGAAGCTGCTCCTCGCAAGCCCGCCGCCCGAGGCCGCTGGCGGGGACCTCCTTGTCCTCGGCGTCGACACGATCGTCTTCCGCGGGCGCATCATCGGCAAGCCGAAGGACGAGCAGGACGCGCTCGCCATCCTGCGCTCCCTCGCAAACGGCAAGCACGCGGTCATCAGCGGCGTCTGCGCCATCGAGATCGCGGGCGCGCCTGAAGTCGGAGGCCTCGCCGGGCGCGGCATCGGCAATATTATTCAAAAGAAGAGCGTGTTTTACGACACGACACTCGTCACGTTTGACGGCTACACGGACGCGGACATCCTCGCCTACGTCCGGGCGAACCCGCCCTACGACAAATCCGGCAGCTACGCGATCCAGAGCGACTGGGGGCGGCACGCCGTGGAGGTCTGCGGCAGCGTGGAGAACGTCATCGGCTTCCCGTTCGAAAAGATCGAGCCCTACCTCGCGGGGGTGCGCGGTTGAAGCGCCTGTATGCGTACATCATCCTCTCGGCGCTGATCTTCGGCACGATGGAGGTGGCGCTGAAGCTGGCGGCCAGCTCGCTCGACGCGTTCCAGATCACCTTCCTGCGCTTCCTCGTCGGGGGCATCGTCCTCGCGCCCTTCGCCCTGCACGAGGGCACATCGCGCCCGCGCGGCACGATGACGCCGCGCGTCTGGCTGTACATGGCGCTCCTCGGCGTGGTCAACATCCCCATCTGCATGATCGCCTTCCAGCTGGGCGTGGAGCATTCCAACGCCGCGACGGCGGCTGTGATCTTTTCCAGCAACCCGATTTTCACGATGTTCTTCGCGCATTTCCTCACGGCAGACGACCGCATGAACCGGCGCAAGGCGCTCGCGCTCGCCATCGGCTTCGCGGGGCTGGTCTTCATGATCCGGCCGTGGGACGTGCAGCCCGGCAACACCCTGCCCGGCGTCTTCTTCTCCCTCGCCGCCGCCGTGAGCTTCGGGCTCTACGGCGTTCTGGGGGCGAAGACCGTCGGCAAGGTCGGGCCGTTCACGCAGGCCTCGGCGAGCTTCCTCATAGGCTCCCTGATCCTGCTCGCCATACTGCCGCTCGCGGGCAAGCCGATCCTCGCCGGCTTTGCGGGCAACCTGCCGATCATCCTCTACACGGGCGTCGTCGTGACGGGCGGCGGCTATATATTTTATTTTTTCGCGCTCCGGCGCTCGAGCCCGTCGACCGCGGCGATCATCTTTTTCCTCAAGCCCATCATCGCGCCGATTTTCGCCGTCATCATCCTCTCCGAGGTGATCACGTGGAATATGTTCTGCGGCATCGCGCTCATCCTCATCGCCTCGTACATCCTGATCGCCAGGAAGAAAGGCACCACATGAAAAAGTTCTACACGCAGGTCCGCGTGCTGTTCGCGGACACGGACGCCATGGGCATCGTCTACCACGGAAACTACCTGCGCTGGTTCGAGGCGGGCCGGAACGAGTTCCTGCGCGAGATCGGGTTCCCCTACGCCGAGCTCGAGAAGCTGCCCGTCTGGCTGCCCCTCGCCGCCGCGCACCTCACCTACCTCGCGCCGGCCCGCTACGACGACCTGCTGGAGATCACCACCTGGCCGAGCCGCCTGACGTACGCCACGGTCCGCATGAACTACGAGGCCCGCCAAAAGGAGTCCGGCGAGCTCCTCGTGAAGGGCTACACCGACCACGCGATCACCGACGACCAGCTGAAGCTGATCCGCGCAAAAAAAATCTGCCCCGAAGTCTACGAAACCATCCAGAAAATCGTGGAGGAAAACGAAGCCGAGGACGCCCCCCAACCGTAAAGACTTGTTGTATAATATCTTTATACCACAAGGGGGTCAACTATGAAACAACGTGAGAAACTGGGGTCCAGGCTGGGCTTCATCCTGCTTTCGGCGGGCTGCGCGATCGGCTTGGGCAATGTTTGGCGGTTTCCGTACATCACGGGCGAGAACGGCGGCGCGACCTTCGTGCTCATCTACATCTTTTTCCTCGTCGTGTTCGGCATCCCGATCATGACGATGGAGTTTGGCATCGGGCGCGGCAGCCAGCGCAGCTTCGCGACGGCGTACCGCGCGCTGGAGCCGGCGGGCACGACGTGGCACCGGTACTCCTGGTTCGCGATGGCGGGCAACTATCTGCTGATGATGTTCTACACGGTCATCAGCGGCTGGCTGCTCGCCTTCCTCGTGGGGATGGCGCGCGGCGACTTCGAGGGCGCCTCGCCGGAAGAGGTGGGCGCCAGGTTCGGCGCCGTCGCGGGCAGCACGGCGCAGAATGTGCTGTGGATGGTGATCGCCTGCGTCATCGGGATGCTGATCTGCCTCGGCGGCGTGCAGGCGGGCGTCGAGCGCATCACGAAGGGGATGATGGTCTGCCTCTTCGCCATCATGGTCGTCCTCGTGGTGCAGGCGGTGCGGATGCCGGGGGCGGAAGCAGGGCTTACATTCTATCTCAAGCCGGATCTGGACGGCATCCGGGAGCACGGGCTGTGGGCCGTCGTCTACGACGCGCTCGGGCAGTCATTTTTCACGCTGTCGCTCGGCGTCGGGTCGATGGCGATCTTCGGCTCCTACCTCGGCAAGGATCGGCGGCTGTTCGGCGAGAGCGTCACGGTCACCCTGCTCGATACCTCGGTGGCCATCATGGCGGGGCTCATCATCTTCCCGGCCTGCTTCGCCTATGGCGTAGAGCCGGGCGCGGGCCCGACGCTGATCTTCCAGACACTGCCGAACATCTTCGCCGGCATGGGCGCCACCGGGCGCGTCCTCGGCACGGCCTTCTTCGTCTTCCTCGTCTTCGCCGCCCTCTCGACGATCGTCGCCGTCTTTGAAAACATCGTCGCCTTCGGCATGGACCTCGGCGGCTGGTCGCGGCGCAAATCCGTCGCCGTCAACCTCGTCGCCCTGCCGCTGCTCTCGCTGCCCTGTACGCTCGGCATGACGGTCTGGTCGGGGTTCCAGCCGTTCGGCGCGGGCACAGGCGTGCTCGACCTCGAGGACTTCCTCGTCTCGAACAACCTGCTCCCCATCGGCTGCCTCGTCGTCGTCGTCTTCTGCCTCTACCGGCGCGGGTGGGGCTACGAAAACTTCCTCGCGGAGGCCGACCAGGGGCGCGGGCTGAAATTCCCCGCGAAGCTGAAGATCTACTACAAATACGCCCTGCCTGTGATCCTCGCCGGGATCTTCGTCATGGGCTACGTGGACAAAGCGCGGCAGCTCGGCCCGGGCATCCTCGCCGTCGGCATCGCCATCATCGCCTGCACCTTCGCATTCCTGCTGCGCAATGTGCGCAGCAAGGCAAAACCCACCGCCGGGGCCCCTCCCGAATCGGTTTGAATTCTTGTTGCAATTTCGCGCGGGGGCTATATAATGTAGGAAACGTTGATCAGATATTGGGGACATGGGGAACTGGGGATGAGCCTGAACATCGACGCAAAATGGCAGCGCGTGCTGCTTGTCTTATTCAGCATACTGGTCGTGGGCATCTTCGTCACGACCGCGTTTTCCCGCCTCTACCTCCAGCAGTACACACAGATGCTGCAGGAAGCAAACTCCGAGCGGCTGATCCAGGCGGCCCGGACGGCGGCGGAGACGCTGCTCACACCGGGGGAGCTCGACGAGCTGCGCGCGCCGGAGGACATGGAAAAGCCGGTCTTCGCGGAAAAACGCGCGGAGCTCAAGGAGTTTGCCGCCTACAACGACCTCCTCTTCGTCTACTACATGCGGCTGGACGACGGCCAGCTCGAATACATCATCGACAACGACGAGGACCCTGCGACGATGGTCACGCCGGGCATGGCCACGGAGCCCGACGACTATGTGATGGAAGCCTTTGCGGGGTCGCCTGTCAGCACCGACATGGGCACCTACGCGGGCGACTGGGACGGCTTCATGTCCGCCTACGCGCCCGTCCTCGACGAGGCGGGGGGCGTATGCGCCGTCGCGGGCGTCGACATCATCGACAGCGCAATGGTCGGGATGCTCGCCAAAAACACCTTCATCAACCGCATGTTCATCTTCGAGCTGATCGCGATGGTCATCGTCAGCTTCTTCCTGATCCTTTGCTTCCGGCAGCGCGCAGAGGAGTTCCGCAGCGCCTCGCTGGCGAAGAGCACCTTCCTGTCCAGCATGAGCCACGAGATCCGCACGCCGATGAACGCCATCATCGGGCTCTCCCGCATGAGCCGCCAGTCACAGGACATCGACGAGATCCACGGGCACGCCGAAAACATCCTGTCGAGCTCGGGCTACCTGCTCTCGCTCATCAACAACATCTTGGACATCTCGAAGATCGAAGCCGGGCATATGACGCTCGAGCAGCTCGAGGTCAACCTCCCCGCCATGCTGACGAACATCCGCACGATGATCGCGCCGCAGACCGAGGCGAAGCGCCTCACGCTGCATTTCGAGACCGACGGCACCGTGCCGGAGACCGTCGTCACGGACAGCACCCACCTGACACAGATCATCATGAACCTTCTGGGCAACGCCGTGAAGTTCACGCCGGAGGGCGGCAGCGTCACGCTGTCCGCGCGCCTGGCCGCGCGCTCGGAGGACGCCGCCACGCTCGAGTTTTCGGTCTCCGACACGGGCATCGGCATCGCGCGCGAGCACTTCGCCCGCCTCTTCGAGCCCTTCGAGCAGGAGAGCGCGGGCACCACGCGCCAGTACGGCGGCACGGGGCTTGGCCTCTCCATCGCCAAGCTGCTCTGCGAGCTCATGGGCGGCCATATCGGGGTGGAAAGCGAGCTCGGCAAAGGGACGACCTTCACCTTCGACATCCGCGCAGGCCTGCCCAAGGGCGCGGGCAGAAGCGGCGGCATCGCGGCGGGCGAGATCGCGCAGACCCCCCTCCCCCAAAAGGAGCTCCCGCGCATCTCCTGCAGGGGCAAGCGCTTCCTCATCGTCGAGGACAACGAGATCAACCAGGTCATCGCCGAGAGCATGCTGTCCGAGTTCGGCGCCGCGGTCGAGTTCGCAAGCAACGGCCTCGAGGGCGTGGACACCTACCTCTCCGACCCCGAGCGCTTCGACGCGATCTTCATGGACATCCAGATGCCCGTCATGGACGGCTTCGAGGCGACGCGCCACATCCGCAAGAGCGCCGTCCAGGGCGCCAAGACAGTCCCGATCATCGCGATGTCCGCAAATGTCTTCAAGGAAGATGTGGACAAGACCTTCGCGGCCGGCATGAACGCCTTCATCGGCAAGCCACTCGAGCCCGACCAGGTAGCCAAGGCCCTCTTCGAGACCATCCCCCCGGGCTGACCCCCCTATACCGATCACCCCCATGCCTCTCCTGCTGCCTCTGCAGCTGAGCCCTGTGGCTGCTGCCTTCGCTGATTTCGCATCGAGTCTGCGGATGACACGGCAATCCGCAGACTCGATTGAAAATCGGTAGCCCCGGAGCCCATTTTCCTACCGATATTGCATCGAGTCTGCGGATTGCGCTCCGGCTCGCGGACTCGATTGAAAATCGGTC